>JAYUYY010000341.1:0-6145 GCA_043752225.1 Sandaracinaceae bacterium
GCGACTCCAGTCTCACCACCCAGCTCGCGCAATGGATGCAAGTCACCGGCGCGCTCGAAGCCGCCCAACGCGGGCGTGAAAGCGAGCGCGCCCCGCTGCAAGCGGCGCTCGCCGACAACGCGCAGCTCACGCGCGCCGCGAGCGACGCGCGTGAAGCTGCAAGCGGCACGCGCGCGCAGATGCACGCAGCGCTCGCGCGCGCCGGACAGCTCGAAGACGCGATCGCGGAATGGTCGCTCACCGAGGCCAGCGCCCAAGAACTGCGCGCGCACATGGAGGTTGAGCTCACAACCGCGAACGCTCTTGCAGCAACGCAAGGCGTCGAGCTGACCGAGATCAAAACGACGCTCGCTTCGCAGCAGGCCAAGCTCGCGCACGGGCAACGCGAGCTGGAAGACGCGCGCGCTCAGGTCGCGACCGCGCTCGCCGCTCGCGACGCCGCGCTCGCAGCCGCGACGACGCTGCGAGTCGAGCTCGACCGAACCGAAAGCCAACATCGAGCCGCGCTCGAACAAGCCGGTGCTGCGCAAGATCCATTGCGGATCGAGATCGACTTGGCGCGCGCCGCGCAAGAAGCCCTGCGCGCAGAGCTCGACCAAGCGCGCGCTGCAACCGAACGCGCGACCGCCGAGCTCGCGCAGACGCACAAGGCGAGCGCTCAGCTGCGCACCGAGCACGAGCAAACCCGCGCTGCACAGGCCGAGACGCTCACCGCGCAGCAACAAACCCGCGCGGAGCTCGAGCGCACCAAAAGCTTGCTCGATCAGGTTCGCGTCGTTGCCGGCGACGTCGCGCAGCTCACGTCCGAGCGCGACGAAGCGCGCGAGTCGCTCGAAGAGATGGTGAGCGTTCGCACCGGCATGCTGGAGCAGGAGAAGGCCAAAGGCGCACGGCTCAAAGAAGAGCTCGCCACAGCGCGCGCCGAGATCGAAGAGCTCAGCGCAGCCCTAGAGCGCGTCGAGCAACAGGCGGTCAGCGCACGGCTCAGTCGCAACAGCCGGCCCCCTCCCCCGCCACCCGATGCGCCCGCGCCCGGCACACGCGGCGCCGCACCGTCGGTGGAGCGCGAACGCGAACGCGCGAGCCAAGTCGCCGGCCAAGCGAGTCCGTCGCTTCCACCGACCAAGCCGCGCGAGGCCGGCTCGTACACGATCAGCGACGTCGAAGAGGAAGTGGTGTTTGCGCGCCCCAACCCGCCTAAGGCCGGCTCACGGCCCGGTGGTGGTCGATGACCCAGAGCGTCTTGCTGATCGAGCGACCTTCGACGTTTCGCAACGCGCTGCTCGGTGCGTTGCAGGAGCGCGGCGGTCGCGTGGAAGTCTGCGATGACGCGCTGCACGCGCTCGCGCGGATCGGCGAGCTCGCACCCGATGTGATCGCGATCGCCGAGGCCGAGGGCGGTGCTGCACCTTGCGCGCTCGACACCGCAAGCCTGTGCCGCTTGCTCGAGCGGCGCGCGACGACCGCGCGCATCTACCGGCTCGGCGAGCTGGTCGCGAACGAAGCGTTGCCATCGCGCAGCGCCTTCGTGTCGCGCGTCGCCGGCGCTCAATCGATCGCCGCGACGCTGCTCGACGAGCCGGGCATCGAGCCGCTCGGCTTTGCCTGCGAGCTCGCTCCAGCGCAGCTCGGGCCGCTTCTGCTGTGGCTCGGCGAGCAGCGCGCGAGCGGTGTGTTGACGCTGGCCGCCGAAGGTCAGGAACGCGAGTTCGCGCTGGTGCGCGGAGCGCTCGTCCACGCGCGCTCGACGCTCTCGCACGAACGGCTCGGCGCGCTCGCCGTGAAGAGCGGCGCGATCAGCGCCGAGCAGCTCGAAGCCGCGCTGATGCACGCGCGGGCGCACGGGATCCGGCTCGGCCAAGCGCTGGTGCAGCGCGGCGCGATCGACGACACCGCCCTCTTCCGGTTGCGCGCGAAGCAAACCCTCGAGCAGCTCGAGACCGCGTGCGCCAGCGGCCCGTACAAGGCGCGCTTCCGCAGCGACGAAGGCATAGCCGATCAGCTCGACCTCTTTCCGACGCACGTCATGACCGCCTTGCTCGGCGCGGCGTGCCGCCTGCCGGTCGCGGTCGTGAGCGCCGCGCTCGATCGCGCAGCCGGACGCACCGTGACGCAAACGGTCACGTTGGGCGCGGACAATCCCGCTGCCGGCGCCGTCGCGCGTTGGCTCACAGGCATCGGCGCCAGCTTCGATCTCGAAGCGCCTTCGCTTGGCGCGTTGCGCACGCGCGCGATCGAGCAACTCGCACAGCAGAGCGCCGAGCCGGCCGCCGGCAAGGCCGATGCGATCGTGCTCGCGTGGGTGGCGAGCGGCGCAGTGAGCCTCGGAGAACGCTCCTCGAGCACCGGCACACCCTCACGGCCACCGCCGCTCGGGATGAGCGCAGGCCTGCTGCGCGCGCTCGATCTGCGCGCGCCTTTCACGCCTCCGACCAGCCCAGCTGCGGCCATCACGCCGGCAAGCGATGCCTGGCAGCGCGTCGTCGACGAAGCCCTGCTCGGCCCGAGCGCTTGCGTGGATCGCAAGGAGCAAGCGCTCGGCGGCCCTGAGCTCGAGCCCCTGCCCGCTGCGCTGCAGCGTCTTTACGTGCGGCTCAAGAGCGCACAAAGCCCGCTCGAGAGTCTCGGCCTCGCCTTCGGTGCCAACCGAGCACAGCTCGACCTCGCGCATTGCGAGCAGCTCAACGCGCTCGATCGCGCCTGCGAAGACGAGCAAGCCGGCGCCGTGCCCGCGCACGTACGCCTTCGCAAGCTCGAGCTGCGCCGCGCCCTCGATCGCGCGCACGCAGCGCTCGGCCGATCGCTACCGGTCGCTCAGCCGCCGCGGGTGATCGCGGCACAGGGCGTGGCCAGCGCAGAGAAGCCAGCGCAAGCGCCACCCGCGCCGTCATCGGGCGCGTTTGCAGAGCTCGACCCGCTCGTACGCCAAGGCCGCTGGCACGAGGTCGCGACGCGCATCGAGCAACTGCACCCGACCGGCACGGACATGCCCGCCGGCATCGCCCTGCTCTATTCGATCGCGCTGAAAGAAGCCCCGCCGACACCCGCGCGCGCCGCCCAGCTGGCGCAATCCGATCGCCTCGCCGTGCGCGCGATGGGCGAGCTACTGGGCGTCGCCGAAGAGAGCGCGAGCGCGCTCGTTATCGCCAAGCGCACGCTGCGAAAACGCCCGCTCGAGTGGCAGAAGGAGCCGCCGCGACGCGTGTCGATCACGCTGATGTTGGCTGCGCTGTTCGTCGGTGCCGGCGTCGGCCTCTCGCTCAGCCACCAATCGCTGCACTGGCCTTTCTAAGCACGCGCGCGGCTGCAAACCGCTGTCGCCCGCGTGTACGCTACGCACGTGCTCGCCTCCGCGCTCAGCTTCGATGACGCGCCCGCGATGGAGCCGCTCGACCTCGACACCGAGGCCGATGCGACGATGGATAGCGTGCGCGAAACGCTCCAGCGACACGCGGTCAAACACTGCGTCGCCTTCGTGATCGGGGCGCGCGCCCGCGGTCACAAAGGTGCGCTCGAGCGCTGGCTCGCCGCCGGCTACGAGCTCGGCAATCACACCGAGACCCATCCATCGGCTTCGCGCTGCGGTGTCGACGAGCTCTTGAATTCGTTTGCGCGCTGCGACGCGCTGCTGGTCGAAATCGGCGCATTCGATCAAGGCCGAACCCGTTACTTCAGGTATCCCTACGGGGATCGCGGCGCCGATCCGCGGGAGCGCGCGCGGATCCATCACGCGATTCGCGAGCGCGGCTACTTGATCGCCGACGTCTCGATCAGCTTGCACGACTTCAGCTACGAAGCGCCGCTCGCCAACGCGCTGCAGCGCAACGACGCAGACACCCTCGCGCTGATCGAAGAGCGCTACCGCCACCACGCGCGGACCAGCCTGGTCCAAGGCGGCGCGCTCGACGTGCCGAAGGGCTTCGTTCACGTCGCCAACGGTCACTTCGGCCGCGTGACCGCGCGCACGCTCGACGCGCTGCTCACCTCCGTGCGCTCGCAGGTCACGTTCTTTTCGATGGCGAACGCCGCGACCCACGCGACGTATCTAAGGTTCGCCGAGACCTACACGAACAACGGCATCATCGCGGCCAGCTTGCGTCCGCGCCGTGACTCGAGCTGGAACGCTGCGGCGCGGCGCGGCGCGCGCCTTTCGCGCAAGCTCGACCTCTTCGATCAAAAGCGGCTCGGACCGCTTTGGCCTCAGTGGAGCGAATGAGCCATGGCGAATGCTCTCGTAAACCAGCGCGCAATCGATCTGCTCGCTGAGTACATCGCGATCCCGTCGGTGAACCCGATGGGCCGACATGACATCGACAACAGCATCAGCGGCGAATCGCGCTACGCCGAGCACGTGCGCGATCAGCTCGCCAAGCTCAGCGTCGACTCGCTGCTGGTCGGCCGCGGCGACCGCCAAAGCGT
The DNA here is from genome assembly GCA_043752225.1 of Sandaracinaceae bacterium. Classification (GTDB taxonomy): domain Bacteria; phylum Myxococcota_A; class Polyangia; order Polyangiales; family JAFGIB01; genus JAYUYY01. The sequence continues at coordinate 4,420 of JAYUYY010000341.1, forward strand.
GATCGCACAGCTCACCGTGCGCGACCCGATCGACACCGTGCTGATCGCCTCGCACCTCGACACCGTGCCGATCGACGGCATGACGATCGCGCCGTTTGATCCGGTCGTCGCGCACGACCGCATGCAAGGCCGCGGCGCTTGCGACACCAAAGCCGGCATGGCCGCGCTGATCGCCGCGCTCGAGCGCGTGCTCAGCCAGGGCACGCTGCGCCGCAACGTGATCGTGGTCGGCGAAGCGGACGAAGAGATGGCGAGCCAGGGCGTGCAGGACGTGCTGCTCGCGCTGCCCTGCAAGCCGGCCAATTGGGTGCTCGCGACCGAGCCCACCAACCTGCGCTTGGTCACCCGCCACAAAGGCCGCGTCACTGTCGAGCTGCTGGCGGAAGGCCGCGCGTGTCACGCGTCGGAGCCCGACAAAGGTCAAAACGCGATCGTCGCGATGGCACGCGCCACGATCGCGCTGACCGAGCTGCACGAGCGCCTGCGCTCCGCGAGCGTCTCCGAAGCGGTGGCAGCGCTGGGCCTAGGACCGGGCACGCTCGCGGTCAGCGTGATCGGCGGCGGGCAAGCGCCTAACATCGTGCCCGATCGCGCGTTCGCGATCATCGATCGGCGGATCTTGCCGCACGAAAGCACCGCGAGCGTACGCGCCGAGATCGAGGCCGCGCTGCAGAGCGCAGGCGTACGGGGCAGCGTGCGCGTGCACACTTGCACGCTCGATAAAGACGCGCTCGAAACTCCCGACGATCACGCCGCAGTGCGGCAGTGCCAAGCGGCCCTCGCGCATCATTCGCGCCCCACGGCCACCACGAGCGCGCCGTTCGGCACCGACGCAGGCCCGTTCGCATCCGCTGGCATTCCAGGCGTCGTGATCGGACCGGGCAGCATCGAGCAAGCGCATACCGCGGACGAGTGGATCGATCTGCGCGAGCTCGACGCGATGACCGAGATCTTCACCACCTTGCTCACCGGCGGCAGCTTGCCAACACGCTGAGCCGGCGCGCTGCGTAGCCGCTGCTGCTGCTCAGCCGCTCGCTGCGGCGACTTCGCGTAACACCGCGTGAAGGCTTTCCTTCCAATCGAGCGACGGCCCGATCAGCGCATCGGTCTTCGACAGATCGAACACGCTGTACGCGGGACGCTTCGCGGGACGCGCGAACTCATCGGCCGTGCACGGCGTGACCTTGCATGCGCTGCGCTCGTGCGCGGCGATCCCGCTCGCGAGCTCGTGCCACGAACATTGCCCGCCGTTGGTCACATGAAACGTACCCGTCGCATTGCACGCGATCAGCTGCAGCGTGCGCTCGACCAAGTACTGAGCGCTGGTCGGACGCCCGACTTGATCGTGGACGACGCGCACCTCGGGCCGACTCGCCATCAGCGAGCGCATCGTCAACACGAAGTTCTTCGCCCACGGCGCATACAGCCAGCTCGTGCGCAGCAAGAGATACCGCGCACCCGACTGCTCGATCCGCTGCTCGCCGAGCGCTTTGCTGCGCCCGTATGCGTTGACCGGGGCGCGCGCGTGGTCGACCGCGTACGGCGTAATCGCCGAGCCGTCGAAGACATAGTCCGTGCTGTAGTGCACGAGCAGCGCGCCGACCTGCTTGCAGCGCTCCGCGAGCAGGCCCACGCCGGTGCCGTTGATCGCGTTGGCCTCGTCCTCGCGCGTCTCGGCCCCATCGACATCGGTAAAGGCCGCGCAGTTGAGCACCACCTTCACGTC
>JAYUYY010000342.1:0-2323 GCA_043752225.1 Sandaracinaceae bacterium
CATCGCGAGATAGACGACTGCCAAGTTGTGCCGCCGTGGGCCGTCGGTGCGCAGCTGCGACGCGGCTTGCAGCTCGCGGATCGCTTCTTCGCTGCCGGCATTCCCGAGCAACGCGATCGCGCGTGCGCTGCGCGTCGTAGGCGAGCTCGGGGCGAGCGCGACCGCTGCGTCGGCGTCCTTCAAGGCCTTGCTGGGATCTTTTGCGAGCGCGTGCGCCGCGCGGATCGCGAGCGCTGCGCCCACGACTTCGCGATCGCTCAGCACGCGAAGATCGCTCTGGCGCGGGGTTTGCTTCGTCTTGGCCGCAGCGCCCTCACCTGCGCTGTCACGTCCTTGGTACGGATCGAGCACATGCTGGAGGGCACCCGCGTCATCGCGCAATCCAACCGCGTAGTAGCCAAAGCGGCCCGAGGGATCGAGCGGACGCGGCTCGTCCGGAAACGCATAGACCTCGACCATCACCGCGGGTTGATCGAGGCTGCGCAGTGCGGCGACTACGAGCGCTGTGACCTCGAACGGATAGAGCTGCTTGCGCGCGCGATCCTTCTTGAGCAGCGCGAGCGTCTCGCCGGTGCCGAGCGGACCGGGCTCGTTGCGCGCGTCCACGAGCGACCAAGGCACGAAAGCCTCGACCTTCGCCTGCTTGCGAGCCTCGGCGACCAGCGCGATCGCTTGCGGCAGGCCCGACGACGCCTTCGAGGCGATCGCATCGGCCCATTGCGCGACCTCGTCCGTGGGCTCGAGCACATGCGCAAGACCTTCGTCGGCGACCCCGAGCCGCGTGAGCTCTGTAGACAGCGCCGTCGAAGCGCCGCCGAGGCTCGAATCGACTCCGGCTCGCTTGTGCCAGAGCAGCACGCCGGCGGCGATCGCGACCGCGAGCACCGCGCCCAGGGCGATCGCGATCGGTCGCCGTTTGGATCCGCCGGATGCTGCACCAGCGCCTGCGGCCTGCACCGGGCTCACGCCGTGCACGCGCATGCACGTCGGGCAGCGCGGCCGCTCATTGTCGGCCAGCTCGAAAACGCGATCGCAATGCATGCATCGGTAGCGCATTCCAACAGCTCCGTTCGGTTTTACAGCGGGGCTCGGGTTGTACTCGAGCCGTCCCAAAACACCATCGCCGACGCTCGCGGATGCCGGCGTCGACCGATAACCCGCGAGCGCATCGAATCTTCCGCGAGGCCGCGCCCATGCGGGTCTTCGCAAGCGCGTGTTTCGCGTATAAGTGAGCGCCTCCGATGAGCCGTTTGAGAGCCTATTTCGCCCGCAACTACCTGAGCTTCGATCCGCGCACGCTGGGTCTCTTCCGGATTTGCTTCGGTGCGATGTTGCTGCTCGACCTGTGCTTCCGCACCAAGGTCATCGAGCACTTCTACAGCAACCAGGGGATGCTCCCGAACCACACGCTGCTGTGGGCACCGCCCGCGCCGCGCTTGTTCTCGCTGTTCTTCACGCTGTCGACCCCGACCGAGGTCGCGGTCGGCATGACGGTCTGCGGGCTGGTCTTCACGTCGCTCTTGGTCGGCTATCACACGCGCTTGTGCCAAGTGCTGGCGTGGATCTGCCTGATCAGCGTCAACACCCGCGTCTCGGTGCTCGAGAACGGCGGCGACATGGTGATGAACATCCTGACGACGTTCACGATGTTCCTGCCGCTCGGTCAGCGCTTCTCGATCGATGCGGTGCGCGCGTCGATGAAGCAGCGGCAAGAGCACACCCCCAGCGAGCTGCGCGACCGCGTCGCGATGCGCCTGCCGACGCCGCGCACGCTGACGATTATCGCGCTCGCGCTCATCCTCCAGCTCGGCTGCATCTACTTCTTCAACGTGGTGCACAAGTCCGGCCACACTTGGGCCGACGGCAGCGCAGTTCACCTCACGCTGCATCAAGATCGCATCGTCACGCAATTTGGCGTTTGGCTGCGCGAGAACGCGCCGGTCGAGCTGCTCAAGGCGCTCACGGTTGCGACGATCGTGATCGAATCGCTCGGCGTGTTCTTGGTGGTCTCGCCGTTCCTGACCGCTTGGACGCGCGGCCTCGCGATCGCGATGATGCCGGCCCTGCACTTGGGCTTCGCGTTGTGCATCAACCTCGGCCCGTTCTCGTACGCGATGGCGCTGTTCTTCGCGTTGATGGTCCATGAGAAGCACTGGGACCTGCTGTACCGCTTCCTCAGCCGCCGCACCGCGCGGCGCATCGTGTACTTCGATGCCGACTGCGGGATTTGTTTTTGGATCGCGCGCTTGCTTACGCGCCTGGACCTACTCAACCGGCTCGACATCCGCGCGAACACGGATGCGTTGCCGGACGGAATCGCTCC
>JAYUYY010000343.1:0-2319 GCA_043752225.1 Sandaracinaceae bacterium
AACCGCCAGCTCAGCTTCAGCCTCGCAGCGGGCCGTGGCGTACGCAGGCTGGACGCGATGGGCATGCCGCAAGCGACCGAAAAACCGGTGCAAGCAGCGGTGGAACCGACCGCTGTGCCCGCGCCGGAGCCCGAGGCTCCGCCGAAGCCCGAAGCGACCGACGGCATCTATCACGGTCCGACCGGCAAGCTGCGCGAGGACTTTTAGCATCGCCGCGCGCTCCGCTATGCTGCGAGCCGCATGAAGCTCGGCGCGCAGAAATCCAATCCTTGGCTGGTAGTGATCACAAGCGCGTTTTGTCTGCATGCGCTCAGCGCGCGCGCGCAGACCACGCCCGCGCCGGCTGCTCCGCCTGCTGAGGAGATCCTCGCCGAGCCCGCGGTGGTGGAAGAAGCGCGCGGGCATTTTCGCCAAGGCATCGCGTTCGCGGAATCGGGCAACTGCGGTGCCGCGATCGCGGAGTTCGAGGCTGCGTACAAGCTCGTGATGCGCGCGAGCGCGCTCTACAACATCGCGCAATGCGATGAGCGCTTGTTTCGCTACGACCTCGCGATCGCGAACTACGAGCGCTACTTGAAAGAAGCCGCACCCGATGCGCCCGATCGATCGGCGGTGAACGCTGCGCTGAGCACTCTGCGCAACCTGCTCGGCACGGTCCATGTGTACAGCAACGTGAAGGCCGAGGTGTGGATGGACGATCGCTTGGTGGGCGAGGCGCCCGGCGATGTGTACATCCCGGCCGGCGGCCACTCGCTCGAGCTGCGCGCGAAGGGCTTCATCCCAAAGCGCACTGAGGTCAAGCTGGTCGGTCGCGAGAAGGTCACGGTCGAGGTCGAGCTCGAGCGCGCGCAGACCACGGTGCAGGTCACCGAGACGACCGGGCTCTCGCCGGCGGTGTTTTGGGTTGGCGCTGCAGCGACGGTGATCACGGCGGGCATCGGCATCGGCTTCGCGTTCGAGGTCGGCTCGCTGCACGATCATGCCGAGACACTCGCGCCGGTCGATCCCGAGCGTAAGCAAGCGCGTGCCGACATCGAGGACGCGGAGCTCACCGCCGACATCTTCTTCGGCAGCGCGCTGGTGCTCGGCATCGGTACGACGCTGATCGGCTTTCTGACCGAGTGGGAGGAGCGTGAATCGGTCGTGCCCACCAGCACGGCGGGCTCGATCGCGATCGCGCCGGCGATCGGCGACCGTAGCGTCGCGCTTCAGATGCGAGGAGCGTTTTGATGGAGCGCCTCGATCAGGCCCTCGCGCTGTGCATGGTCGCGCTGTGCATAGTCGCGCTGTGCACCAACGGCTGCAGCTTGGTGAAGCTCTCCGGCGACATCGAGCAAGCGCAGTGCGCGAACGACAGCGACTGCGAGGTGCTCAACCAACGCAGCGCTTCGGACTTCGATCCGTGTGAGGTCTGGCAATGCGCGAGCACGCTCTACTGCGAGCGATCCGTGCTCGACAGCGATCGCGATGGCTTCTCGCCGCGCACGGCCGAGCAAGCGGGCGAAGAGGTCGTGTGCGTCGCGGAGGACAGCCAAGTCGACTGCGACGACGACGAGCCAGAGAGCGAGCCGAGCCGCGACGAGGCCTGCGATCGGATCGACAACGATTGCGATGAGCACGTCGATGAAGGCGCGCTCGAGCGCGACCCCACCGTGCTGAGCGTGTTCGCGGACGAAAACGCGGGCGGTCCCGGCGAGGTGAGCTACGCGATCGATCCGGACAGCGGGACGGTCGCGGTCGCGTATGGGATCGCGCGCGCGAGCGGCAGCGTGCCGGGACTCAGCACGATCGATGGCGCGCTGAGCTCGAGCATGCCGATCGCGGCGTTGCAGGCTCCGCAAGGTGCCGGAGCGATCCTGTCCGATAGCATCGGCGTCGGCGCGCTCGGCGGCGATCGCTTCGCCGTCGCGTTCATAAACACCAGCGGCGCGCGGCGCATGGTGGCGGGCACGGTCGACTCGCAAGGAGATGGGTTTGCGCTCGTCGCGAGCGAGGCCATGCTCGCGCGTGGCGTGCGCTGCGCTGCGGATGAAGCATGCAACACCGCAGAGAGCGCGCCGGTCATCGCAATGCCCGCGACCTCCGCTCCCGCGCTCGCCGTGCAGGAAGCTAGAGTCGTCATGGCCTACGCTCGGACGCCAGAGGATGCGGTGGCCTGCGCCGAGAAGGATGACGATGCACCGGTGGCCGCGGTGCTCGCGAGCGCGCTGACGCACGACGCACGCAGCGGCCTGCTTGCGGCGGGGAACGATGAGCCGGCGCTGTCGGTCGGGCAGACCGCAGATCCCAGCACGCCCGCGCTGCTCGCCGTGCCGGTGT
>JAYUYY010000344.1:0-2308 GCA_043752225.1 Sandaracinaceae bacterium
AAAGTCGCAGACCACCCAAGCCACTCCATCTGAGCAGTCCGCCATCACTTTCCCCATCAGCCCTGTACGCTCAGCCCACACGCGCTGACGCGCCCAAGAAGCCCAAACGCGCAGGCCTACGAGTTTCCGAAAGCGTGCAGCAGCGCGCGGCGGAGCGTGAGTGCGGTGGGTGATTGCATGGCTTTGAGGACGGCGCCGGCTTGCGTGAAGGTGACGCCGAGGGAGAGGGCGATGTCGCGGTCGCGCGCGGTGAGCTTGGGTATGGTGGTGGTGGCGCCGAGGCCGGATTGGAGGGCGTGGCCGAGCGCGCGTACGGCGTGGCTGTCGGCTCGTGCGAGCGGGTCGAGGGGTTGCAGGAGCGCGGCGCAGGCGTGGCGGACGAAGCTGACTAGTCGCTTTTCGAGGCGCTGTTTCTTGGGCCCGTCGAGGGGAAGATTGAGGAGGCGCACGCCTGGTTGGCTGAGCGAGCGGCCTTTGCTGAGCGCGGCGAGGGCCATGCTGCGCTCACCGAAGCGGACGGAGATGTCGCCTTTGTCGCTCAAGAGGAAGCGCTCGTCCGGCGCCAACAAGAGCGCTGTCCACTCGTCGGTCGGGATTTCGCCCGAAGCTTGCGCGGCGAGCTGATCGCGCAGTGTCTTGAGGGCGGCAAACGACGAGCCAGCGCGCTTGCGCTTGTGCACGACGAAGCGCTCGACCAGCTGAGCGTGGAGCGCATCGGACAAGGCATCTTCGGCTGCGCGCGTCCACTCTTGCCACGCGCGCGGATCGTCGAGCCAGCTGCCATGGTTTGCCACGTACGCCCACGTACGCAGCGCGGCGATGCGCGCGGTGAGTGTCTCGACGTCGCCGCTGCTGTCCTCGAGCGGCCACGCGCGCGCCTCCATCCACGTAGAGGGGACGCGACCGCCATGCGCTTGCACAGCGGTGAAGATGGCCTCGAGATCTTCGATGTGTGCCTCGAACAAGAGCTTGCGAAAATCCGGCACTCCACACACATCCCAGAGCAGACGGACGCTCGCTTCGTCCGGCGTTCGAACGCGTGGCGCAAGCGCTTGCAGCGCAGACAGATCCTCGGCCGCGAACATCGGCAAGAGCACGCGCTGGCTCGGTGGTTGGCGCAGCGAGACGATCAACGCATCGACCGAGCTGAAGTCCAAGTCGTGGGCGCGCCAACGCACCCGGTCGACGGCCGAAAACTTTTGCGTCTCGACCTCCTTCGCCGCCCACAGCGGCAGCTCCACCGGTGCGATGGTTCCGAAGCTCCCGTTTTGCAGGAAGCGTCCGGCGCGGCCTGCGATCTGGCCCATCTCGGCCGTCTCCAGCCGGCGCACGCTGCGGCCATCGAATTTGTCGAGGGCCGCGAAGGCAACGTGCTGCACTTGCAGATTGAGGCCCATGCCAATCGCGTCGGTCGCGACGAGGTAGTCGACCTCGCCGGCTTGGAACATGGCCACTTGCGCGTTGCGGGTGCGCGGCGAGAGCGCGCCGAGCACGACGGCGGCGCCGCCTTTTCCCACGCGGATGCGCTCCGCCAACGCGTAGACTTCGCTCATCGAAAACGCCACCACCGCCGTGCGTGGCGGCAGGCGGGACAAGGGCGTCATGCCGGCGAAGCTCAACGCTGACAAACGTGGATGCGAGATGATCTGTGCCTCTGGCACCAACAGCGCCAGCATGTCGCGCATGGTGTCGCTGCCTAAAAACCACGTCTCTTGCGTGCCGCGGGCGTACAAGAGCCTGTCGGTGAACACGTGCCCGCGCTGATCGTGGGCAGCCAGCTGCACTTCGTCGATGGCGACGAAATCGACCTGACGGCTCATCGGCATCGCTTCGACCGTACAGATCCAGTACGCCGGCCACTCGGGGACGCGCTTCTCTTCGCCGGTGATGAGCGCCACTTTGGCCTCACCTACCTTGGCCGCAACGCGGTCGTACACTTCGCGCGCGAGCAGGCGCAAAGGCAGGCCCATCATTCCGCTTGGGAAATCGAGCATGCGCTCAATCGCGCGGTGGGTTTTTCCAGTGTTGGTGGGGCCGAGGAGGGCGGTGATCACGGGGCAGAGGGGCTAGCGGGTGCCGATCTTTCGGCGCTCGCACATGCGACGCATCTTCATGAGGCCTTGCGTTTGGATTTGGCGCACGCGCTCGCGCGACAAATTGTAGTGCTTGCCGATTTCGTCGAGCGTTTGGTCTTGGCCGTCGTGCATGCCGAAGCGGCGCTTGATGATGTCCTTCTCGATCGGCGAGAGCAGACCGAGCAGCTCACGGATTCGCTCGCGCGTGTTTTCGCGGATGAGCGACTCGTCGA
>JAYUYY010000345.1:0-2307 GCA_043752225.1 Sandaracinaceae bacterium
GCGCAGCTGCAAGACCGTGTAGATGCGGTGCTCGAGCTCTTCCTCGAGCGCGATCAAGCCATCGAGGTTCCACGGCGAGAGCACCAGCGGCTTCTCGCAGATCACGTCCGCGTGCACGCGCAAGCCGAGCCTGCAGTGCGCGTCGTGCAAATAGTTCGGCGAGCACACGGACACGTACTGCACGCGGTCCGCGGTCGCTTCGCGGCGCTGCTTCTCGAGAAAGCGATCGAAGCGCTCGATCTCGATGAAGAAGCGCGCGTCTGGAAAGTACTTATCGAGCACGCCGACGGAGTCTTTGGGATCGACCGCCGCGACCAACCGATTGCCGGTGTCGCTGATGGCTTGCATGTGGCGCGGCGCGATGTAGCCGGCGGCGCCGATCAGGGCGAAGTTCTTCAAGGGTTGCCCTTTCTGTGAGCCGCGCGAATGGCGGGCGCGAGCGAGCGGCAGGATGGTATCAGCGCCCTACTCGGCCGCGTGTTTTTCCGGCTTTTCCTGCGCGGGCTCCGACGGTTCGGACGGTTTGGGCTTGTGCAGCTCGTAGGTCAGCATCGCGAGCTGTTGCTTCAAGGTGGCGAGCGCCGGCTTGTGCGCCGGCTCGTCGATCAGGTTGTGCGCCTCGAGGTAATCCGCGCGGTAGTCGTAGAGCTCGAGCACGCCGGTCAGACGGTTGTGGATCAAGTTGTAGCGCTCGGTCCGCAAGCTCGCGATCTCGAGCGGGTCGCGACGCGTCCAGAGCCGCTCTTGCAAGAAGAACTGGTGGTGCAGGCGCTGCGGCCTGGTCACGCGACCTTCGAGCAGCTCAGGCACCAGGCTCGCGCCTTCGAACGGCAAGCGTTTGCGGATCCGAAGCAGGTTCGCGATCGTCGGCGCGACGTCCATCGTGCTCGCGAGGCCGTCGAGCTGTTGCGCCTTGATCAGCGGCCCGCGCACGATCAGCGGCACCTGCAACACGATGCTCGAGAGGTCGTACCCGTAGTGGAGCCGGCGGTGCCGCGGCGAGTCGAACCCGATGCCGTGATCGCCGGTGATGATGACCAGCGCATCGTCGCCGTAGCGCTTCTTGATCTCGCGCAGCAGGCGCCCGACCTCCGCGTCGACGAGATGCAGCTCGGCATCGTAGACGTCCGTCTCCGTGCTGCCGTAGCTCGCGCCACCGACCGGCTTGGTGTGCGGCGGATGCGCGTCGAAGTAGTGCGCCCACAGAAACAGCGGCTTCTCGATTTTGGGCGCCAACCGCGCAGGCGGCGCAGGCTTTGTCGGCTTACCGCCGGCATCGAGCGCGGGCGGCTTCACCGGCTTGACCGGCACCGGCCGCGCGTTCGCCTTGAGCTGCGCGATCGCGGCATCGGTGACCGCGCGGCTGTTGTGCTTGCCGCCGAGCCCCACGCGAACCGGCGACTCGATGACGTGCGCGAAGCCTTGCAGCAACGTGGCCCAGCGCTTCGGCGTGAAGTACGGCTCGGGCACGATCGCGCTCGTATCGTAGCCGGCCTCTCGCATCACCTCGGCGAGCAGCACCTCGCTCGGCTCGATCGGAAACGGATGTCGCGCGACTAAGCGCGTCGCGATTTGGCTGTCCCAGCGCGACGTGAACATCGAGGGGAACGAGAGCCGCGTCGAGGGCCCTTGCGCGAAGGTGCTGCGGAACAGCGTGCCTTCGCGCGCGAACGCTTCGATCTGCGGTGTCACGTCGCGGCCCCGGCTTGGGTCCGCGGACAGCACCCGCATGTGACGCGCCGCGAACGCATCGATCGTGATCAAGATGACCGGCGGCTGGCGCGGCATCTCATTCGGGATCGGCCAGTCGTGACGCGGCCTTTGCAAGAGCGCGCTGCGCGTCAGATCCGAGCCGTCGCAGTCCTCATCGATGCGGTTGTCGGGGACATCGATCGCGCTCGGATGTCGCTTGGGATTGAACGGCGAGCAATCGCCGCCGCCGAGCACGCCCAAGTAACCGTCGCGGTCGAAGTCGAGCGCGAGCACGAGCACCTCGTGGCCCGCTTTGCCGCTCAAGCTCTCGCGCATCGCGCCGCGCGCCGAGTCGGGCGCCCGATCCATCGCGATCGCCGAAGCAAGCCCGGCGCCCGAGATGAGCACGAGCAATCCCAAGCCAGCCGCGCGCAACGATCGCGGCGCACTCCGCGCGGCCAGCTCGACCCCGATCGTGAGCACGAGCGCACCACCCAAGCTGCCGAGCACGTGCCACGGCAAGAGCCGCACGGTCGTGAAGAATTGCACCGCGAGCGCGCCCACGGCGAGCAGCGCGATCAAGACCAGAGTGGAGAGAAAGCGCGCCGCGTTGCG
>JAYUYY010000346.1:0-2305 GCA_043752225.1 Sandaracinaceae bacterium
CCCACTCGACGCCCGTAGACAACACGACGCCGGTGCTGATGCCCGCAACGACGCCGGCGCCAACAGCCCAGGCAAAGGTCGACGCTGTCCACGCTGCGCCAGCGGGAGCGAGCGCGCCGCCGGTGGCGATCGTCGCTGCCGTCGCTGCTGCTGCGACGCCTACGGTGACGACGACGCCAGTGATCATACGATCACGCGCTTCATCGTCGGCGCGAGCGTACCCGGCGTGCGTGCGCGCTGCGGTCATGCCGGCGCGAGCCCTGGAGATCTCAGCGGCGTAGCGCGTGATCAGCTCACGCGCGTTCGGTGCGCTGGTCCGCAACGCTTCCTCGATCTCCGGTAACAAGACGCGCGCTGCGCGAATGTGGCCATCGACCTCAGCGCGACGTTCCGTCAGCCATTCACCTTCGTCCGAGAACCACCCGCGCATCGCCTCACAGTCGCGATCGAAGATGCGCAGGTCGCCCTCGAGCGTGAACGCGTCCATGCGCCCGCGCGTCCAGCGTTCCTCGGCGCCGAGCGGGACGAAGAGAGAGCTGTCGAGGTGCAGCGCATCCGCATATCCAGCTGCTAGCTCAGTGCCTTCACGTACGACATCAGCGCGCGCGCCGTGCTCGATGAGCTCCATGATCTGGCCGCGATGGCCTGGATCGACGTCCATGGCGCCCAGATCGCGGCTGAAGCTGCCGGAGCCGTAGATCGCCTCATACTCGGTGATCGCCCAGCTCAGCTCAGCGCGCGTGATCGCCGTGCCTGGGTGATCGCCAGAGCGCAGCAAGCGCAACATGGCCGTGGTGTCGCCGTCGTGCATGGCGGTGCGCATGCCGTCCGCAAGCCGACGACCGTTGGCGTGAAAGGCAGAGATCGGCACGCCGTTTGGAAAACGATCGGGCCACCGCTCGGCAAAAGGCCCGAGGCGTATGCCGAAGTCGTGCAGCTCGCTGGTCGTCAGTGAATCCCCGCCTGCTGCCGCGCGTAGCTCGGGATTCTCGAGCAAGAGCTGCAGCGCCACACGCTCGGTGGATCCGATCGACACTTCGGCGAGCAAGGTGTTGATGCGCGCCGTGGTCAACGGCTCGCTGCGCGCCAATGCTGCGAGCGCTTGCATGTGTGCTGAAGAGATCAGGCCAGAGTGCCTGCTCGCGCGATAGCTGTCCACCGCCGAGACGATGGGGCTCCGGGCGCCTTCTGGATACGTGCCTTCGCCGAGTGATCGCAGCGCCAGCAGCGACACCGAATCGACCTCGAGGTTGTAGCCAGTCATCTCGGACAGCTGGCGAATAGCGGCGCGGTAGGCGCTGTGCAGACCGGCGGCGTCAGGTGGCAGGGCCGTGATCGCGCCGTCGTCACCAAAGGTCACACCTGCCACCGGCAGCTCGTAGTCCCGATGCAAATACGTAGCAGCCGCGGCGATCGCATAGCGCTCAGCCTCCGCCACTTGGCCAATGAAGCTCGACACCGCAGCGACCATCTGCGCGTACGTCATGCCTGGTCGCATGATCGGCGGCGCGAGGTTGATGCGCTCACCCACGTGCTGGAGGACCGCCGCGACTGCTGCCGGATCGCGCACGTCCACGGTGAGGCCGAGCGGCTCGAGGTAGGGCATCAGCGCGGTCTCGAGGCGTGTCCAACGCCCATGCAGATCTTCGATGCGCCGATCGAGTGCCGATGCCATCCGCCGCAACGTCCGCACTTGGTCATCCAAGCTGATCGTGCCCGTGCCCTCGGAGTTCGGGAGCGATCCCACGAGCGTGAGGCGAGCGCGGGCGAGTGTGATCTCTTGGTCCACCGTGCGCGGGTCGGTCGCTTCAAGGTCGCGGACTGTCGTGCGTGCTTCGGTCAATGTGTGATCGAGCTCGCGCAGAGACGCGCGTAAAGTGGTGAGCTCGGCGCGCAGAGGGCGTTCGCTGGCTTCGATCTCTCGCACATTCTGATCGGCAGAGAGCGCGTTCCGGCTGGCCTCGAGCGTCGTAGCACTCTGCTCGATCGTCCGCGCCGCTTCGATCTCTGCAGCCATCCGATCGGCGCGATGCAGCGCCATCATGGCATCGAGGCAGGTGTGCATGGCGCCGCTCTGAGTATCGAGCGCGGTGGTCAGCAAATCGTGCAGGTGCAGCGCTTCAATGTCGCTCGCAGCATCAGCGTCGCCGCGGCCGAGCACAAGCAGGCGTGCTTGCGCAGTGGCCAGCGAGGTCGTCGTACGTTCGAGCTCGCGCAGCGCGCTGCGCAGATCCGAGTCGTCTGCCAGCAAACGTGCGATCTCGGCGGCGCGCGGTGCGTCTTCGCGGAGCGACGCGAGCTCGGT
>JAYUYY010000347.1:0-2302 GCA_043752225.1 Sandaracinaceae bacterium
ACTCGGGCGTACCGACGATCATGTTTTGACCGGTGATGCGCGCGTCGGCCTCGATCCGCGCGACGCCGAAGTCGAGCACCTTCACGAAGTCGCGATCCATGCGCCGGCGCGTGAGGTAGATGTTCGCCGGCTTGATGTCGCGGTGCACGACGCCGAGCTCGTGCGCGCGGCCGAGCCCGAGCGCGACTTGCAACGCGATGCGCAACGCGCGCCGAACCTCGACGCGGCCGTTCTCGATCTCCGCGCTGAGCGAGTGACCCTCGAGATACTCCATCACCATGTAGACGAGCCCGTCTTCGGTCTCGCCGAAGTCGGTGATGTCGATGATGTGCTCGTGGTTGATCTGATTGGCCGCGCGCGCCTCGCCGAGGAAGCGCTTGCGCAGCCGCTCGTTGCGTGTGAGCGACGGATCCAAGAACTTGAGCGCGACGTCGCGGCCGATGAACTGATGGCGCGCGCGATACACAGCGCCCATGCCACCGACGCCGAGCAGCTTCTCCACCAGATAGCGGCCCGCGATGATCGTGCCGATGAAGGGATCGCTCGGCGCGATCAACCGCTCGCCGTCGATCGGACACGCCGCGATGTCGCCACTGAAACGGGCGTCGCACTTTGGACAGAGCTTCTGCGACATCAACGGCGTCCACGATACGCCCGCAACGCTGCGGCGAGCGAGCACCGCTATGAGGCCATGTGGGATTCGTGTCCGCTTTGGACGCGATAGCGGCTTACGTCCTCGGAAAAATCCTCGCAATACAGGAAGTATTGCTCCGGTTTTTCCTGCGGGCGCGCTCGCTCTCGGATCCAAATCGAACACGAATCCGTGCTCGCAGTGCGCGCGACCCGGGGGGCCTCCGCTGTTAACGACTGAAGCGGTCGGTCAGGGCGTGGCGCTTGAGGGCGTAGCCCAGGATGCGAGGCGTGGTCTTCAAGGCTCTCGCGGCTTTGGCTTGGTTGCTGTTCGCGTCCTTCATCGCCTCGAGCAGAATCTCGCGCTCGAACGCCATCATCATGTCGTTCAGCGAGCCCTTCTGGGCGGTGCCGGAGGAGCGGCCCGTTTGGAGTGTGGGCGGAAGCTGATGCTGCCGGATCACGCCGTCCTTGGTCAGCAGCACCGCGCGCGAGATGCAGTTCTCGAGCTCGCGCACGTTGCCCGGCCAGTGGTAGCTGGTCATCAGCTCGATTGCTGGCGTGCTGATGCGCACGACCGAGCGGTTGTGGATCTTCGCGTATTTGTCGACGAAGTGATCCGCGAGCAGCGTGATGTCGGTGATGCGCTCGCGGAGCGGCGGCACGTGGATCGGGAAGACCGCGAGCCGGTAGTAGAGATCTTCGCGAAAGCGTCCGCTCTCGATCGCGCGCTCGAGCTCGACGTTGGTCGCGGCGATCACACGTACGTCGACCGTGCGCGAGCGCTCGTCGCCCAGGCGATGGCTCTCGCCTTCCTGCAGCACGCGCAAGAGCTTGGCTTGGATGTGCGGCGGCAGCTCGCCGATCTCGTCGAGGAAGATCGTCCCGCCGTCCGCGAGCTCGAAGCAGCCTTTGCGCTGAGCATGCGCACCGGTGAACGCGCCGCGCACGTGGCCGAAGAGCTCGCTCTCGACCAGCTGCTCGGGTAGCGTCGCGCAGTTCACCGCGATCCACGGCTTCTTGTCGCGGCTGCTGTGCGCGTGGATCTCTTTGGCTACCAGCTCTTTGCCGGTGCCGCTCTCGCCGCGGATCAACACGCTGGTGCTGCTGCTCGCGACTTGCAACACCAGCTCGTAGACATGCCGCATCTGGCGGCTCGTGCCGATGATCGACGCCGGAATGTAGCCATGCGCGAGCTCTTCGAGCCGGCGGTTTTCTTGGCGCAGCTGCTCGAGCTCTTCCTGATGATCGCGGCGGCTGCGCACCGCTTCGCCGATCAGCGCGGCGACCACGGTCACGAAGCGCAGATCTTCATCGAGCCGGCGCTCGAGCTGGGTTGGTCGATCGACGCTGAGCGTGCCGACCACGTCGTGCCGCGTCGCGAGCGGGACGCACAGAAACGCGATCTTCGAGGTGTCGATGTGGATGCGCGAGCAGGTGCGATCCAAGAACTGCGGCTCGCCGGCGATGCTCGGGATCAACGCCGGCTCGCAGCGATCAATCACGCGGCCGATGATGCCTTCGCCGATCCGATAGCGGCCGCGCTTGCGCTCTTCCGCGGTCAAACCGTACGAGCACTCTTCGCGGATCTCGCCGGTCAGGCGATCGAGCACGGTGATCATCGCGCGCTCGGCGCCCATGTGCGCGCACAGGTGACCGAGCACCGCGGCGA
>JAYUYY010000348.1:0-2297 GCA_043752225.1 Sandaracinaceae bacterium
CACTCGCCCCATCTGATCGCGCGGAAACCCGCCTATCGAAGGTCTTCTTCTGCGACTCGGGCTCGGTCAGCGTCGAGGTCGCGATCAAGATTGCGCTGCAGCGCTGGCACGCGGTCGGGCGGCCCGAGAAGCAGCGCTTGCTCACCGTGCGCGGCGGCTATCACGGCGACACGTTCGGCGCGATGGCGGTGTGCGATCCGCAAGCGGGCATGCACCACCTGTTCGCAGGCGTGCTGCCCAAGCACCTTTTCGCACCGCGGCCAGAGCCGGCGTTCCACGCGCCGTGGGATCCAATCTGCATGGTGCCGATCACCCAGCTCTTCGAGCAGCATGCCCATGAGCTGGCCGCGCTGATCATCGAGCCGATCGTGCAGGGCGCAGGCGGCATGCGCTTTTACCATCCGCAATACCTGCGCGAGCTGCGCGCGCTGTGCGACGAGCGCGACGTGCTCTTGATCGCCGACGAGATCGCGACCGGCTTCGGCCGTACCGGCAAGCTGTTCGCGTGCGAGCACGCGGGCGTCGTGCCGGACGTGATGTGCGTGGGCAAGGCCCTAACTGGCGGTTACCTCACGCTGGCCGCGACGCTCACCACCGACGCGGTCGCGCACGCGATCTCGTCGGGCGAGGCGGGCGGCGCGCTCATGCACGGGCCAACCTTCATGGCCAACCCGCTGGCCTGCGCGGTCGCCAACGCCAGCATTCGCCTTTTGCTCGAAGGCCCATGGCAAGCGCGCATCGCCGCGATCGAAGCGCAGCTCGAGCGCGAGCTTGCGCCCTGCCGTGAGCTTGCCGCGGTCGCGGACGTGCGCGTGCTCGGCGCGATCGGCGTGGTCGAGATGCGCGAGCCGGTCGACGTCGCCGAAGCGCAGCGCCGCTTCGTCGGGCGCGGCGTGTGGATTCGGCCCTTCGGCAAGCTGGTGTATTTGATGCCGCCGTTCATCGTTGCGCCCGAGGAGCTCTCGCAGCTCACGGCAGCGATCGTCGAGCTCGCGCAGATCGCGTCACGGCGCGCCTAAGCGCGCGTCTCGCTGCGCTGCGAAGACCTCGAGACACCGCATCACGCGCTGGCAGGCCAGCGCTTTGGCGAACCCCGTCATTGCGGTGTGCAAATCCCAACACGCACACGAGCTTTCATTCGCGGTGCTCTGTACACATCCTGCACAGATCGCTAGTGTTTGCGGCGAAACGGCAGGTTCTGCATGGGAAATGTCGCTGTAAACGCAATCCTTCGCGGGTGTGGTCGCGCCTTCCGAAGTGATCGGTCGGTCGTGCTCGCGCGCGGTCTCGGTCTCGCGCGCGGTCTCGCGCTCGTAGCGATTGCAACGGTAAGCGTGCTCGGCGCGTGCGCGCCCGGTGATTCGCACCGCGTGCGCGAGCAAAGCTCGATGGCAGGCTCCGCCGGATCGCCGATCACCACGGCCGGTGCCGCTGCGCCGATGATGGCGGGAGCCACCGGCGGCGCGGTCGCAGGCACTGCCGGCGACATGGCGCTGCCGGTCGCAGGTGAAATGGCGCTGCCGATCGCCGGCGACACCAGCGTCGCGGGCATCGGTGGTGCAGGCGGCACCGCGGGCACGGGCGTGATGCCGCCTGAGGATCGCGTGTTCGACGCAGGCACCGATCCGAATCGCAACAACGTGGTCGCCGGTCAGATCTGCGGACGGCTCGCGCAGATCCAGTGCGCAGGCGAAGCGTTCTGCTGCGACAACCCGGGCCGCGAGCGCGCCGCGTGCGAAGACGCCATGCGCACGGGCTGCATCGAGCAGATGTTCCTCGATGCGATCTCGAGCAACCCGATCAGCGCCTTCGACGCGACCACGGCTGCGACCACGTTCGCCGAGATTGAGCGGCTCGCGATGACCTGCGATCCGAGCATCGCCGACTTCGGCGCGTCGCGCGAAGGCTTGATGGGCATGTTCCGCGGCACCGAAGAAGAAGGCGAGAGCTGCGCGCCCGGCCTCACGATGAACCGTGCCACCGCTGCCGCGAAGCTCGCGTCGTGCACCAACATCGCGACGATCGCGTGCTTGCCGACCTCGGCGTTGTCCTGGACCTGCGAGCCGCGCAACGACGTCGGCGGCAGGTGCTTCACCGACGTGAACTGCGTCGACGGCTTGTTCTGCCCGAACCCGAACCTCTCGTTCGGCCGCGCGACCTGCGCCGAGCGCAAGCCGGTCGGCGCATCCTGCGAGCTCCCAAACGAGTGCAGCTCGCTGTTCTGCAAAGGCGGCGCCTGCGTCGAAGCCATCCAACAAGCCGCCTACTGCCTCACCGCGCAGTAACGGATCGCGCAC
>JAYUYY010000349.1:0-2295 GCA_043752225.1 Sandaracinaceae bacterium
GCAGGCCAAGCTGCTGCGCGTCTTGGAAGAGTGGGAAGTGCAACCGGTCGGCGAGAGCCGCGCGCAAAAGATCAACGTGCTCTTGATCGCAGCGACGCAAGAGCCACTGTCGGCGGTGGTCGAGTCCGGTCAGCTGCGCAATGATTTGGTGGTGCGGCTCGGGGTGATCACGGTGCGCTTGCCGCGGCTCGCAGAGCGCCGCGAAGACATCGCGCCGCTGTTTCGATTTTTCGTCAGCGAAGAAGCCGGCGCGGCGCGCACGTTCGATGCCGAGCTGATCGAGTGGCTGTGCTTGCAGCGCTTCCCGCAGAACGTGCGCGAGCTCGAATGGATGGCGCGCGCGATGGTGGCGATCCACGACGACGTCGCGTGCCTGACGCTCGAGCACTTGCCGTTGCAATACAAGAAGAGCGCTTCGATGCGCCCGGGTGCGGCAGTTTTCAGCGCTGTCGCGCCGGAGCTCCCCTCCGGGTCGCGGGGCGCGCTGGGCTCGACCTCGGCCACGATGCCCGCGCCGCCGCGCTTGCGCGATGACGGAGATGACGACGACTCGCCCGACGACGATGACTTGGTATTTCGCCAACTCGTGCGCGCGCTGGATGAGAACGGCGGCGTCGTGCTGCGCGCCGCCGATGCGCTCGGGATGACGCGCCAGAAGGCGTATCGGATCCTGAGCAAGCATCCGGGTTTTGCGCTCGAGTCGCTGCGCAAGAAGCGCTAGCGCTCTCGCTAGTGAGTGCCGCGGCGTTTCTTCTTCTTCTCGATCGGCTTGTAGGCGCGCTCGATTGAAGAGAGCCACTCGAGGTACGGGCCGGTGTGGCCGCGCAGCATCGCGGTGAGGCCGTGGGCTTCGCGATAGGCATCGGTCGTCGCGCCGCGGTCGAGCGCGAGGCGTAGCCGCAAGCGGTGCGATTGGTATTCACCGTTCATGCGCTGCGTCCAGCCGTCTTGCGCTTTGCGCGCGCGCTGTGCGCTCGCGCTGTCTCCGCCCTGCGCGTAGCAGCTCTGCGCCAGGCCGTAGAGCCGCACCGCGTCGACGCCGTCGTGGGCATCGAACGCGTAGCGCTCGGCCTTTGCGAGCGCTGATTGCTCGGCTTCGCTGGCGCGCGCCAGCGCGACGGGGCCTTGCTCGGCGCAGGTCAGCGCGACTGCGAGCAGCGCAGGCGCTTCTGGCATGCCCGACGCCAGCGACGGCTTCTTCGCGTGCTTGAGGACCAGCGCCGTGGCGAGCGCGATCGCGACCAGCGCGCCCACGATCAGCACCGGGCTCACGCCCTTCTTCTCGGCCTTACGAACGTCGTCGCCGACGCCCGTGATTTGCATGTCGAGCTCTTGAGTCATCCCATCATCCCCGAGTCGTACGTTGTGATCACCATGGAGCCCATCAAGATGATGAGGATGCTGCCGAGCAGCATCACGAGCGGGATCATCATCAAGACGCCCGCGCGCGAGGCGGACTCCTCGGCGAGGATCGTTCGGCGCATGCGCAGCATGCCGGCTTGAATGCGCAGCACCTCCGAGAGCGGCGTGCCTTTTTCTTCGGCTTGCACCACCGCGCCCACGAACTCGCGCACCGATTCGGTCGGCACGCGCGCTTCGAAGCTGCGCAGCGCGGCCGAGCGCGTGTGGCCGAGGTCGAGCTCGCGCAGCACGTGCGAGAGCTCGTGGCACAAGACGTCGTTGGGATCGTTGCGCTGCTGGACGATCAGGCGGATCGCGCCGGGGAAGTCCATGCCGGCGCCGAGGCACATCGAGGCGAGATCGATCTCGATCGGTAGGCCGCGGCTGACGGCTTTGAAGCGAATGTCGCGCGCTTCGGAGACCTGCGACTGCAACAACAAGATGCCGAGCACGGGACCGACGATCGCGCCGAGCACCGGCACCTTGAAGAAGATGCCAAGCCCGATGCCGGCCAGGCCGAACCCAAACGAGCTGAGCACGAAGAGCGCGAGCAGCTCGTCGGCGCCCAGGCCGAGGTAGTAGCCAGCTTCGCGCAGCGTGGTATCGACGTGCGCGCGCAGGCGTTTGATCGGCAAGAGCGCGATCCACGCGCCGACCTTGCGCACGGCCGGCTCGATCGAAGCGAACAGCCCACCCGCGGCGCGCGCGCGCTGCCTGCGCTCACCGCGCGAGCCGAGCGTGGGCGCGACCAGCGGCGGCACGAGCGCGAGCATGAACACCAGGATGAAGAGTGCGAGCGCGGTGCAGCCGATGGCTGCGAGCTTGAGGACTTCGGCTTGAGCGGTCATCAGAGGTCCACCTTCAGGATGCGCATCGCGAGCAGCACCGCGGCGA
>JAYUYY010000350.1:0-6072 GCA_043752225.1 Sandaracinaceae bacterium
CGGAGCACGCGTTGGTGGTCGCGCTCGTGCGGCGTCCGCAGTCACCGGCGCAAGCCGCGCTCGCCGAGTGCGTGCTCGCCGCAGCGCTCACGCTGGCCAGGGCGATGGTCGGGCCGATGACGCCGATCGAGACGCGCTTTCGCCATCGGCGCCCGGCGAGCGATTGCGCGCACGTGCGCGTCTTCGGTGCGATTGGCTTCGAGCGCGAGGTCGATGCGTTGCTGTTCCCGCTCGAGCTGCTCGATCGCCCGCTCCCGTACAGCGATCAAGCGGTGGGAGAGATCTTGCAGCCGCATCTCGCGCGCCAGATCGAAGCGCGCCGAGCGGTTCACGCGGATCTGGCCACGCGTGCGCTGCGCGAAATTCGCCAGCAGCTCGCGCAAGGCGCCACGTCCTCGGAGTCCTTAGCCAAGTGTCTGCGCGTCAGCCCGCGCACCTTGCGCCGCGAGCTCGGCCTGCGCGACACCAGCTACACGACGCTGCTGACCCAAGCGCGCCGCGAGCTCGCCATGCAGTACGCGCTGCAGGCCCCGCGCCGCGCCGGACCCGAGATCGCGCGGCTGCTCGGCTACATGGATGCGCACACGTTCTATCGAGCGTTCAAGCGCTGGACCGGCGTTTCGCTCAGCGCCTATCGCAAGCAAAGCAGCGCGCCACCCCCACCCACAAATCTATAGCGCGAAATCAGCGATCGGTGATGGGCTGCGCGGGGCGACCGCGCAAGCGCGTTCGCAGCGATCGGTTCGTGCAAAACAAAAATGCGTCTATCGATCGATGTGCTCGAGCTGAAATCGGCGGAGCCGTGCACTCAACGTGCTCGAGCCGTACGCCGTACGTCTCATTTGGGGAGAACGTTTATGCGCACAATGCTCGCGATCGCTGTGGTGCTGACGTCGGCGTGCTCATCCGAACCGGCCGCGCCTCGGCAGCGAACGGATTCAGCTGCGGCGCTGCCTGCGCAGCCTTCTGCAGGGTCAGGCGGCGACGCTGAGCCCTCGGACTTTGGGAACGCGTCGCCGAGCGCTCCGATCGCGGATGCCGGACGAGTCGTCACGACGCCGACCGTGCGGCGCGACTGCAACCCGGGCTTCTATCTCGGAACGTACTCGTGCGAGATCAGCTTGTTCGGATTGCCGCTCCCGCTGACGGGCGACGTTTCGTTCAACCTGAGCGTCAACGAGAGCGTCGTCGAGCGCGAGTGCGAGCCCTCGGATGAGTTCTGCGCGGATCTCGTGATCGCAGAGAACAGCGGTACGTTGTTCGGGCTCGCAGGTCTGATCGGTTTCGAGACCATGCTCGATGGCGCGCTCGACTGCACGACCGGTGAGTTTCGCGCGACCGGCCTGGGCGGCCGATACGGCTCGCCGATCTCGACGAATCCAAACGATCCCGACGCGCTGTGGACGGTGCAGGATCCGCCTGCCGGCATGTTCGAGGGCGATCTCTCAGGGGTTCACGCGAGCGCGCCCGTCGAAGCGATCGAAGGAACGTGGAGC
This sequence comes from Sandaracinaceae bacterium, assembly GCA_043752225.1. Classification (GTDB taxonomy): domain Bacteria; phylum Myxococcota_A; class Polyangia; order Polyangiales; family JAFGIB01; genus JAYUYY01. The sequence continues at coordinate 1,497 of JAYUYY010000350.1, forward strand.
CTCGTCGAGACGGTCAGCGCGGTGGCCTGCAATGGTCCCTTCCGCGTCGAGCTGCAGCCGTAACCGTCTCGCGCGCGCTCGCGCAGCACGGCGGCATGCTCGCGTGGTCGAACGCGAAGCTTCCGGGAATCCGCTAGCACGCGCGCGTAGGGGCCATGCGGCCACACCGAGCTGCGGTGTCACGGTCGTATACGCACACTTGTTGGAAGCCGCGACAATCGCTGCGATGGCAGGTCGCGTGCGCGCTGGCACGTCCTTTGCGGACCAATCCAGGGTGACGCTTTGCCTGGAGGACTCATGGCTTCCCAAGTGCTGCGAGAAGTGATGACGAAGAGCCCGTGCGCATTGCACATGTCCGCGACGCTACGCGATGCGGCTGAAGTGATGCGGGAGCACGCCATCGGCGGCGTCGTCGTGACGGATGACGATGGCAGGTTCTATGGCTTTGTGACCGATCGCGATCTCGTGGTGCGCGGCATCGCTCAGGGCTACCACCCGATCGATACGCCGCTCACCGAGGTCGTCAGCCGCGAGATCGCGTTTCTCTCTCCCAACGATACGGTCGACGACGCGATCGGCTTGATGGCGGCTAAAGCGATCCGCCGCATCCCAATCCTCGAGAACGGCGTGGCGCTGGGCATCGTGTCGATCGGCGACCTCGCGCAAACCCGCGATGAGCATTCCGCGCTCGGCGAGATCAGCTCGGCGCCGCCCAACGTGTGACCAGCCTCGACAGGAAGACGCGAGCCGTTAGCTCTCCATGAAGCGCGTCAGCTCGCCGGCGCTGCTCTGCTGCTCCAAGTAGTCGAACGTTCCTGCTTCGTGCACCTCGCGCGCCGCTTGCAGCAAGCTGACCATCGCTGCGCGGTAGAGCGAGCTGGCGAGGCTGACGCGTTTGACGCCCACGGCTTGTAGCTCGGCGACGCTGAACGAGCGTCCGCGGATGCCGGCCATGAATGTGACCGGCTTGGATACGGACGCACAGAGCGTGCGCACCGCGTCGAGATCGGGCAGCCCGGGCGCGAACAACACGTCTGCACCCGCGGCTTCGAACGCTTGAAGGCGACGAATCGTGTCGTCGAGGTTCGGGGTGCCGCGGAAGAAATTCTCAGAGCGCGCGGTGAGCGTGAACGGAAACGGCAACGCGCGCGCGGCGCAGGCGGCTGCGGCCACGCGCTCGACCGCGTGGCTGAGCTCGAAGATCGGCTTGCTCGCATCGCCGCTCGAGTCTTCGATCGAGCCGCCGACCAGGCCGGCCTTGGCGGCCAGTCGAATCGTCTCGGCCACGACCTCCGGTGAATCGCCAAAGCCCTTCTCGAGATCCGCGGAGATCGGCAAGTCGGTCGCAGCCACCATCGCCGCGGCTTGTGCGAGCGCTTCGTCGCGCGTGATCCGTCCATCGCGCCGGCCCAGCGTCCCGGCCGCGGCTGCGCTCGAGGTCGCGAGCGCTTCGAAGCCGACACCTGCGAGCACGCGCGCCGACCCCGCGTCCCACGCGTTCGCGATCACGAACGCGGTAGGCCGTTCATGCAGAGCCTTGAAGCGATTCGCCTTGTCGAGCTGGGTCGTGCTCACGTTCATCTCCGATTAAAGGGCGCAGCGCCTTCGTCGTGCTGAGACCAGCGCCGAAACAGCAAAAAGCAAAACGGCGGCGCCGAGTTTCCTCAGCACCGCCGCCACCTCTCAACAACGCTCCCTCGCAAGAGTGAGCGAAGCGAACCCCGAGGATGGGTGGGGCCCCGACAGCTTTGCTGACGGGGCGGGAAGGGCTACGAGCCCTTCCCGAATATTAAGCAACCTCGAAGAGACCGGCTGCGCCCATGCCGCCGCCGACGCACATCGTCACGACGACGTACTTGGCCTTGCGGCGCTTACCTTCGATCAGCGCGTGGCCGACCATGCGTGCGCCGCTCATGCCGTACGGGTGACCGACCGAGATCGCGCCGCCGTTGACGTTGAGCTTGTCGTTCGGGATGCCGAGCTTGTCGCGGCAGTACACGACCTGAACCGCGAACGCCTCGTTGAGCTCCCAGAGGTCGATGTCGCTGACCTTGAGGCCGTTGCGCTCGAGCAAGCGCGGGATCGCGAACACCGGGCCGATGCCCATCTCGTCGGGTTCGAGGCCGCTGATCGCCAGGCCGCGGTAGATGCCGAGCACCGGCAGGTTGCGCTGTTGCGCGATCTTCGAGTCCGCAAGCACGCACGCGCTCGCGCCGTCGCTGAGCTGGCTCGCGTTGCCTGCGGTGATCGTCGCGGTGCCGGCGACGGGGTTCAGGCCCTTGAGGCCTTCGAGCGTCGTCTCGGCGCGCGCGCACTCGTCCTTGCTGATCGTGACTTCCTTGTACGTGCGTGCGCCGGTCGCCTTGTCGACGAGCTGCATCGTCGCCGTCATCGGCACGATCTCGTCGTTAAACTTGCCCTCGGCCTGCGCCTTGGCGGTGCGCTGTTGACTCTGCACCGAGTACTCGTCCTGCACTTCGCGGCTGACGCCGTAGCGCTTCTGGACGATGTCAGCCGTCGTGATCATCGGCATGAAGAGCTCGGGCTTGTTCTTGATCAGCCAGGTGTCCTCGAACTCGGCCGGACCCATCGGGTTCGCCGGATCCGAAACGCGCGTGCCGACGAAGTGATTGAAGTTCAAGCCGCCCTGCACGAGCGAGATCGACTCGACGCCACCGGCGAGCATGAACGGGACCTTGTCCACGATGATGCGCTGCGCGGCCATGCTGATCGCCTGCAGGCCCGACGAGCAAAAGCGGTTGACGGTCGTGCCAGCGACGCTGACCGGCAGGCCGGCGCGGATCGCGGCGTTGCGCGCGACGTTGTGACCGGTGGCGCCTTCGGGCAGACCGCAGCCGAGGATCGCGTCCTCGATCTCCTTGGGGTCGACCTTGGAGCGCTCGACCGCGTGCTTGATCGCATGACCGGCCAGGGCAGTGCCGTGAGTCATGTTGAGCGAGCCGCGCGTCGCCTTGCCGATTCCCGTACGAGCGGTGGAAACGATAACTGCGTCTGCCATGGAGACTCTCCGTTCAAAGCGCCGACGAAGTCGGGCGCGTTTTAAAAAGCGCCGACGAAGCTCGGGGCGCGGTCACTGACTTTGGACTCGTGCGAAGGGGTGCCGTGACCGCGCGTTTACCGTCACCGGTATACAGCGCTGTCTACAGCCCCTGCCGGTCTAGCAGATGGCTTTCTGAAAGCCAAACGGCTGAGCGCGCAGGCCTGGCCTGCGTCGTTGCAGGCCGGCTTTACCGATTGCTGTCGTCGCCGACGAGCTGGCGGAGCTGCCAGGTCTGCTTGTGCAGCTTCTCGATGGCTTGCAGGCGCGACTCGTTCAGCCGGCCCATCAGCACCGAGATGCTGATGATGTGGCCAAGGCCGATGTAGCAAAGGAACGCGAGCGTCGCGAGCGGCGGGAAGTTGTGCATCCGCGGGATGACGATCATCAGGTCGTCGCGGAACTCGTAGGACGGCGGCAAGAGGCCCGTGACCTCGAGCAACAACGGCACCAGCACGGCCAGCACGCCGATGCTGATCACGAGCGCGCGCGCACCACGCGTGGGCGTGTTGAAGCTCGCGGCCATCGTGCTCATAGCGGCGAGGCCCGGGATCAAGAACAGCGGTCCGAACATCGTGCTCATGAAGCCGATCGCGAGCGTGCCACTGATCACGTTGGCAAACAGCCGGTAGCTCGGCGCGAGCCAGCCGCGCGCGGTCAACGCGATCGTCGCGGTCGCGGCGCTGACCAGCGCGTACAGGATGAGCGCGGTCCAGCTCTTTACGCCCATCCACAGCACGATGCCGGTCGTGAGCACGAACGACAGGTGGTACCAGCCGCTCAAGTTGAACGTGACGCGCCCGGAGTCTTGCTCCTCCAGGTCGATCATCATCCGTTCTTCTTCGGGCAGCTCGCGCGGCGGCGCCGACAACAGCTTGAGCAGCACGCGCTGCGCCTCGCTGTGCGAAGGATCGAGCGCGAGCGCCCGGCCGACCTCGCGCAGCGCGCGCACGCGTTCTTCTTTGGCGTTCGGACCGCCGGCGAGCGCGTACTCGGCGGCGACCTCGGCCGCGCGCGCGTGGGCTTGCGCCATCTCGCGCATCAGCTTCAAGTCTTGCTCGCCGTCGATGTAGCGCTCGATCGCGTCGTGCAGCTCGCGCGCCGAGGCGAAGCGGTGGTCGCGCTCGAGCTGGGTTGCCTTGACGCAAATCGCGTCGAGCTCCGAAGGCACGCTGCGCATCGGCGCGCGGAACGAAGGGCGGCCGTCAGTGCCTGCGACCGTCGAGCTCATCATCCCGGACACCGAGCCGCGCGCGTGCAGGGGTTGCAGCGCGAGCATCTCGTAGAGGATGCAGCCGAGCGAGTACACGTCCGAGCGCGGGTCGAGCGCGGTGGTCTCGCCGCGCGCTTGCTCGGGCGGCATGTAGCCGGGCGTGCCGAGCACGGCACCATCGAGCGTCTCGGTGCCGCTCTCTTCGGGCAGCGCGACCGGCCGCGAGCGCGGCAGATCCGGTAGGCCGGCAACCTTGGAGAGACCCCAATCGAGCACGTACAGCTCGCCGAAGTCGCCGAGCATGA
>JAYUYY010000351.1:0-2291 GCA_043752225.1 Sandaracinaceae bacterium
GCATGCAGACGCTGGATGGCCAGACTCGCGTGCTGACCAGCGACGACCTGTTGATCTGCGACGCTGAGGGTCCCGTCGCGCTCGCCGGTGTGATGGGCGGCGCGAATTCGGAGATCAACGCGGACACGCACGACGTGGTCATCGAGTGCGCCTACTTCGATCCGCGCTCGGTGCGCCGCACCAGCAAGCGCACCGGTCTGCATACCGACAGCAGCCATCGCTTCGAGCGCGGCGTCGACCCGCTCGCCGTGCGCGAGGTGCTCGCCCATGCGACCGCGCTGGTCGCCGAGCTGGGCGGCGGCACCGCCCTCGCAGATGCGCTGGATGTCTACGACGCGCCGATCGCGCCGAAGCACGTCACGTTCCGTTGTGCGCGCGCTGCAGCGCTGCTCGGTGCGCCGGTCGACCTGAAAGAAGCCGAGCGCATCTTCCAGCGGCTCGGTTGCTCCACGGCGCTCGATCCGAACGTTCCTGACGAGCTGAAGGTCGACCTGCCCTCGTTCCGGCCCGACCTGACGCGCGAGGTCGACCTGATCGAGGAGTACGCGCGCGTGCGTGGCTACGACAGCATCCCCACGCTCTTACCGAACCTGCGCGCGAGCTCCGAGGGCACCGCGCCCGAGGTGACCTTCGTGCGCCGTGTGCGTGAGTCGGCTGCGGGCCTCGGCTTTTGCGAGGCAATCAACTTTGCGTTTCTCTCGCTGCCCGAGCTCGAGAAGGCGCGCGTGCCCACGCGCACGCCGCGCCTGGCCAACCCGATGTCCGAGGAGCGCTCGGTGCTGCGCACGGCGCTGTTGCCCGGCCTGTTGCGCAATCTGCTGGGCGCACAGCGCCAGGCGCTCAAGCGCTTCGCGCAGTTCGAGATCGCGCACGTGTTCGCCGCGGGCAAGCCGGGCGAGCTGCCCGACGAGCGCTACGAGCTGGGCCTGTTGCTCTGGGGCTTGCGTCAAGACTGGTACGACGAGCGCGACAAACTCGATTTCTACGACGCCAAGGGCGCGCTCGAGTCACTCAGCCACCAGCTCTTCGGTGTGCTGTGCGAGACCGTGCCGGACGCCGGGCTCGATGCCGGCGCTCCGTACCTGCACCCCAAGCGTCGCGCGCGCGTCCTGCTCGGTGGCAAGCCCATCGGTGTCGTCGGCGAGCTGCACCCGGACGTGGTCTCCGCCTTTGAGCTCGACGGTCGCCCGGTCTACGCCGCGCTGGACGTCGCTGCCTGGCACGACGCCGGCCGCGCTTCGGCCGCGCGCCGCGCCAGCCCGCTGCCCCGTTTTCCCGCAGCCACGCGCGACCTGGCCGTGGTGGTCAGCGAGACTCTCGCGGTCGGCGAGGTCGAGCGCGCGCTCCAGGAAGTCGCAGGCGCCCTGGTCGAGAGCGTACGGCTCTTCGACATCTACCGCGGGGCGCCAGTGCCCGACGATCACAAGAGCCTCGCGTTCCATGTCGTATACCGCGATCCAAAGGGCACCTTGACCGACAAGCTGGTCGACGAAACCCACGCAAAGTTGACCGTGCAGGCCGAGCAGCGCTTCGGAGCTTCCGTCCGCAAGTAAGCGACGCTATTGAGTTTAGATGGCCGCTATGTTTGCATTGCTCGGGTAAGTGCAGACGGGGAGGCGTCGATGACCAAGGCCGAAATCATCGATTGCGTGTACGAGAAAGTTGGGGGCTTCTCCAAGAAGGAGTCCGCCGAAGTCGTCGAAGCTGTCTTCGAGACCATGAAGGACATCCTCGCGCATGGCGACAAGGTGAAGATCTCGGGCTTCGGGAACTTCGTGGTGCGTGAGAAGAAAGAGCGCATCGGTCGCAACCCGCAGACCGGCGAGCCAATCCCAATCTCCGCACGCCGCGTGCTCACGTTCAAGCCGAGCCAGGTGCTCAAGAACGTGCTGAACCCCGACAAGGCCGCGCAGCGCTGGAAGACAAGAGACGAAGAGGCCGGTGCCGAGTAGGCCCGGTGTGCTCGTGGGCGCCACCGACCTGCCAGACAAGCTCTTCTTCAAGATTGGAGAGGTCGCTAAAATCATCGGGGTGCGGCCGCACGTGCTGCGCTACTGGGAGAGCGAGTTCGGCGCGCTCAAGCCGCTGAAGACGCGCGGCTCGCATCGCGTGTACCGGCGCCGCGACGTGGAGCTGGCGATGCTCGTGCGCCGCTTGCTGCACGACGAGGGTCTGACCATCGCCGGCGCCAAGAAGCGGCTGCGCGAGTCAGGGCACGACCGCGTGTCGAGCCCGCCCGATCCCGTTGCGGCGCGCGAGGTCACGTCGCGTGCCGAGCTGCTCGCGGTGCG
>JAYUYY010000352.1:0-6066 GCA_043752225.1 Sandaracinaceae bacterium
GGGGGCGCATTCGAAGCCCACCGTTGTGCCCGGTGTAGAGCAATCGCCGTGCCGCTTTAAATTGCCGCGAAAACGCCTTCGCGGCAGGGGCTGGGTCGCGCTTCAGCGCGCGCTGGGGCGTTTGTGCCGCCGCAACCTTCGCGGTCTGCGACGGCTCACGAAATCACGTTGGCGGAACGATCGAGCACTGCACTTCGACTTCGATCGAGTGCGAGCCGCCGCTGCGCAGCTGTTCGCAAGCTGCACCTTTGATCTCGACCGTGCGATCGCCGATCAGCGCCCAGCCATCCGCTTCGCCGAGGTTGATCTGCACGCCGTCGAGCTTAACTTGCACGAACTCCGCGCGTGACGGAGCTTGATCGAGCGCGTACGTGCAACTCACGACTTCGGCTGCGATGCCCTGCAGCACCGCGAGCAAGCTCGTTTCGTCTTCGACCGGATGGTGCATCGTGTCGCCGGTGCCGCCGCGTTGCGCAAATCCGTCGAGCACCGCGGCCAAACCCTCGTTGCCGGGGGTGTTCGTGTCGTAGCCGATCACGTACGTGCGCACGCCGAGCATCGTGAGCTGATCGATCGCGCTGTTGCTGATGTCGATGTCGGGTTGCGTGACTTGTGAGCCGCCGCCTGCGGGACACGTCGGCTGACCGTCGGTGACAAGCAAAATGAATTGCGCGGGCGGCGTTTCGTCGGGCCGTGCTTCGCGTGTCGCATAGGTCTCGACCAAGCCCTGCAGCGTTTCGCCAGTTGGCGTGCCGCCTTGCGGCATCGTCATGTCGAGCGCCTGACCGATCGGCCCTGCGTTGTCGAGCGCGATCGGCGTCACGATGCCACCAGGCGCGCACGCCGACGCTGCGATCTCATCCAAGCACGCTTGCGGATCGGGCGCGCTGAAGCACGCCGTGAGATCGTCGATCGCCGTCGCAGGATCGAGCGGCGGCTGCGGGAACATCGCGAGCCCAAAGCTGATCTGCGATTGCAGCGCCTGCGTCACGTTGCGGATCGCGGAGACCGAAGGCACCCAGCGACCGCCTTCGGTCATGCTGCCCGAGCGATCGAGCACGATCATCATGTTCGGGATCTGCGGATCCGCCGACGCGCGGATCGTTTCGCACACGTCATCCGGCGGCGTGTTGATCGCTCCGCCTGCACCCGAAATCGGCGCGACCATGTCGGGATTGCCGAAGCCGTCGTTGCCTGACGACGCTCCAGCCGAGCCACTCGAGCCGCCTAGCCCTGCGCCGCTCCCTGCTGCGGTTTGGGATCCGCGGCGCTCGTTGGAAGTTTCGTCGGCGCTACACGCAGCAAAGCTGCACGCGATTCCACACGCGATAAGTCCGCACCCAACGAGATTGTTGATCATGCTCCACCACACCCTGGTGGCGACGTACCACACACGGAGAGTCGGCTGTCGAGTGAGCGCGCGCGAGCTCACGCGCGTACGAGCGCAAGGACACAGAGTAACGATGTCCTACTTCTCGAGCACCAACATGACCTACGAGCGCTCTGTACTTGGCGTCTTCGGGCGCTTGGCGGTTTACTCCGCTCGTTCACGTCGTGCTCATTCTTGCGGTGCGTCGTCGGCAACTGCAGGAAAAAAAGTTTGCATCGCGTTGAGCACGTGCCCTGCTGAGATCCCCGTGCCGAGCTGATCGACGCTGAACACGCTCAGTGGCAGAGCGAGTGAATCGCGCAGCCGCTCCATCGTGCTCGGCACGAAAGGGTAGAGCATGATCATGAGGTTCTTCAGCACGTAGAACGCGCTGTAGAGCGCGTTGCGCCGGGCTTCTTCCGGGTGCCGGTCGTCGTGCGGCTTGTGCTGGGTGAAGAGCTTATTGATCTTGCGCGCGTAGTTCTCGACCTCGAACAGCATCGAGGGGTAGGCGGCCTTTTCCATCGCCTTCACGTAGCGCTGCACGATGCGCGCGGTGTCTTGTTCGACGTTGTCGATCAAGACGCCATCCGGCACACGGCCTTCGAATTTCGAGATCGCCGCGCTGATAGGTTTCTCGAGCGCGGAGTTGAGCGGCCCGGCCAAAAACCTATTGCGTGCGTCGAGCTGCGCGAAGTCGAAGTCCGACGGCTTCTCCGGCAGGCCGAGCAGCGCGAGGAAGTAGCGGATTTGGTCGCACTCGAAGCCCTTCTCGTCGAGCAGCTGATCGCCCGTGAAGAAGTTGCCCTTGCTCTTGCTCATCTTCTCGCCGCTCACGAGCAAGTGAAAGCAACCAAAGATCTCGGTCAGCTGCAGCTCGCCCTTGATCGGCAAGCGATGCGGGTCTGTTTGCATGCCGAGCCACATCGCGCCTTGCATCAACACGTAGAAAAAGACGTTGTCCTGCCCGAGGAACTGGTAGATGCGCGCGTCTGGATCGCACCAGAAGTCTTTGAATTGCTCCGGGTCGCGGCCCTGCTTTTCGAGCGCGACGCGCGTGAATGAGATCGGCGCCAAGAGCGAGTCGGGCCAGACGTAGAGCGTCTTGCCTTGCAGCTCGGGGTCGCCTCCCGGTAGCGGGATGCCCCACGCGATGTCGCGCGTGATGCTGCGTAAGCCCCAGCCAGTCACGAGCTCGGCCTTGATGTTGCGCGGAGCAAGCGCGCTCTGTGCAGCGTCTGCATCGGCGCGATTGCCGAACACCAGCTCGACGCCGCCGCCGCGCGCGTAGCGCAGCTTGTGCTTGGGCAGCTCGGCCTTGATCTCTTTGTACGCAGCCTCGTGCTCGCTGTCGAAGCGCAGCGCGGGCATCACCTTATCGAGCGCCGTCGTAACCACGTTTTGACGCCACACGTTTTGCTTGCTCTGCACCCAGACGCGCAGCGTCTCGGAGACAGCGGCCATGTCGAGCCACAGGTGCACGGTGTCGCGCATCTCGGGCGTCGCATCGCTGATCGCGCTGCGCGGGTTGATCAGCGCCGAGGGATCGAACTGCATGCCGCACGTCTCGCACTCATCGCTGTACGCGCTCTCGTTGTCGCACTTGGGGTTAGGGCATTTGCCCAAGACGAAGCGGTCCGGCAAAAATCGATTGCCCTTCGGATCGAACCACTGCCGGCTCGAGCGCTTCTGCAAAAGCCCGTGCGCTTGCAGCTTGTGGATAAAGTCGTCGGAGAGCGCCTTCTGCAGCGGGAACGCCTCCGCGCTCGAGGTGCCCGAGTACACGTCGAGGCCGATCGCGTACCGCTGCATCGTGCGCGCGTGGCTGTCGTGCATGGTCGCGACCACTTCTTGGATCGGCTTGGCCTGCTTGACCGCGGCCAACTCTGCGGCCGTGCCGTGATCGTCGCTGCCGCACACGAACAGCACGTTCTCGCGGCCGATCAACATGCCGAGCCAACGCGCGTGGATGTCGGCCGGTAGGTGGGCTCCCGCGAGGTGCCCGATGTGCACCGGGCCGTTGGCGTACACCATGCCGGCCGTCACCACCGCGCGCTTGGGCTTTTCGACCCTCGCTAAGATGCTCGCGATGCTCGGAGCCGAGTGCGCAACGTCTGAAGCCATCTCACCGTCCTCTTACTGCAAAGAAGGCGCGGATCATGCCACGAAAATCGTTATGCCGCGCTAGCTGCTGCTAGACCCAAGTGACGTGCGTCGCGCATTGCTTGGCGCCCTTGCTGACGCACTCGAGCTGCTTGCAGATCACTTGTTGGCAGCCGAGCTGGCGGTACATCCAATCCGTCGAATGGCGATTCACGTCGCACAGGAACGGGTGATGTCCCTTCCAATCGCGGATCGTCCCGAAGTGCGAAGTCGCCGACTCCATCGTCGTGACGCTCACGCCGGTGTCGTAATAGAGCGACCACAAGCGCGGCCCAAAGCGCGCCATCATCTTGGGCGAGCCCACAGCCTTGAAGACCGCTCGATACACGCCCTTGAGCGTCGATTCCATCACCTGCTCGGCGGTCTCCTTGGCGAAGCGCTGGCGCTCGTAGTCGCTCAGCCCGTCGAGCAGTCCATCGAGTAGCCCGTGCATCAGCTCGCACGGGTACCACGCGAACGAGATCAGCCGCGGCAAGCCCTCGTTCCAGCGGATCGATTGCTGCAGCGCTTCAGGCAATGCGGCGACCGCACGCTTGAGCTTGTGGGCATCGCGCTCGCGCCCGTACCACGCGAGAAAGTCATCGAGCGCCGCCCCGCGAATGTTTCCAAGCTCGCCTGCGACCTCTACCACGCGCCGAGTCTAGCTCCGCCGGACCTGATTCGTCAGCTTCCGTGTGACGCGAGCATGATCATCACGAGGCCGGCGATGCTCACTGCCCAGATCGCGGTGCGAAGCACTTTGATACCCGCCAAGTACGCGAAGAAGTACGCGACCCGCGCCCAGAAAAAGATCGCAGCGCCGAGCGCGGTGTGCTCTGGAGCGACCCCTCCGAGCCGCGCCACGCAAACCACCACCGTGAACAGGACGAGGTTCTCGAGCATGTTCTTGGCTGCGCGATCCGCACGCGCTGCGAGGGGAGTCGCGTCCGGCACGTCGTCGCGGTTGCCGACTCCGACGAGCAGACCCTTCGGCGTCCACGCACGCGCCCGCACCAGGCTTGCGGTCATCAACATCACCCAAGTCAGCACGGCCGAGTACGCGAGATACTGGAGGTCTGCAGTCATGTAGAAACCTTTCGAGAGGCCGCACCATACGCGTGTGCGCGCGTCATTGGAAAGACGCGTTGAGCGGTAGGCATGCGGCACGCGATTCTGTATGGAGCCGCATGCCTCAACGACTGAACGTGGCCGATGGTACGGAGGTGGCGTTCGCGATCGAGGGCGAAGGCCCTGCGCTCGTGCTGACGAACGGGCTCACCACCGACACCGGCTTCTGGCGCTATCTGCAGCCGCGCTGGGCTCGCGCTCATCGCGTGCTGACGTGGGACCTGCCGGGTCATGGCGAGTCGTCGCCGGCGCGTTCGGCCGCGACTGCGAGCCTCGCCGAGCAGCCGGAGATCATCACGCGATTGATGGACGAAGTTGGGATGCCGCGCGCCGTGCAGATCGGATGGTCGACCGGTTGTCAGGTCGTGCTCGAGCTGTATCGCCGCTATCCCGAGCGCTGCAGCGCGCTGGTTTTGTTGCTCGGCTCTGCCGGTCGCACGCTCTCGACCACGAGCCTGCCGCTGCCGGGCGCTGCGATCGAGAGCATCGTTCGCAACATGCCCAAGCCTGTGTTCAGCGCGCTCGCACGCACGCTGGCGCGCGTCGCGAACGGACCTGGCGGTCAATTTTTTCCACGCCACTTCGATCTGATCGGAAGCGGCACGTCGCGCAGCGATGGTGCGCGCATCACCGACCACTTGACCCGGATCGATTGCGGCACGGTGCAATCGATGATCGCGTCGGCGCAGTCGCACTCCGCGTGGGACGTGCTCGAGCGCATCGCGGTGCCGATGCTGATCATCACAGGTGATCGCGATCCGTTCGCGCCCGCCGAGACCGTGGGTGTCCAAATGCATGCGCGCTGCCCGAACGCAAAGCTGCTGCGTCTACCGGAAGGCACCCATACCGCGCTGCTCGATCACGCTGACACGATCGGCCAAGCCATAGAAGAGTTTTTGCGCGGCACCTCGAATGCGTAAATTTGGGTCATCCAAGTCGCGGGTCAGCGAAGAGTCCAGCATCGTCCGCAGCGGCGAAGAGTTTTGCATCGACGTCGTTCCGGGCGCCGACCTTGCATTCGGCAGCTTCGATCTGTCGTGCAGGGACGCATTCAGCGTGCCGAGCACGGGCGCGCAGTGCGGCGACGACGGATGCGTGGATCTCGGGACGATCGCCTGCTGCTTCGGTCCTAGGCTTCGGCGCATGCGCGTCGGCGCTCGTGCCGGTCCCACTCGGCGATTCGATCAGCGCATTCGGCTGCTGCCGCATGGACGGCCGCTGCGGCCTCGACGCTCCGGGCTTCGGCTGCGTCACACCGGAGAACATGGAAGCGGTCTGGGGGCCGGGCGTCCCGTTCACAGAAGCGGCGTGCACGTTCTAAGCACTCGCGAGCACGTTGAGCTCAGCGCGAGCGGGTTGAGGGGCTTTCGGTAGGCTGCCGGTCTCGCGGATTGGGGATGTCGGGGTGCGGGACGCGCGGCTTGCAC
>JAYUYY010000353.1:0-6066 GCA_043752225.1 Sandaracinaceae bacterium
CGCGCGCGAGCTGTGGTTCCAGACCGTCACGCGCGCGCTCGTCACCGACGCGCGCGGACTCGCACCGCCGGACGGTGCGATGTGGCTCGGCGCGACCCGACCCGAGCTTCCGCAGAGCGTGTACGGCCTCAACGAGCTCGAAGCACAGCTCGGCAAGACGCTCGCGATCGCGTCGTTCTATCAAGCGTGGGGCGACGGGCCCGATCACGCCTTTCCCACGAGCGTCCTACGCAGCCTGCGCAGCGGTGGCTACTTGCCGATGATCACGTGGGAGCCGTGGCTCTCCGCGTTCGAGCGCTGGGAGGGCCGCGACCCGCGCGGCTCGCTGCGCATGATCGCAAACGGCGAATGCGACGCGTACATCGAGCGCTGGGCGCGTGACGCGGTGCGCTACGGCGAGCCGTTTCTGTTGCGCATCGGGCACGAGCCCACGAACGCTTGGTATGCGTGGGCGCCCGAGCATGGCAACACGGCGCAGGACTACCGTGCATTCTGGAAACGCGTGCACCGCATCTTCCAAGCCCAGGGCGCGCGCAACGCGCTCTTCGTGTGGACGCCTTTTGGGTTGCAGGAGCGCGAGTGGTTTCCGGGCGCCGAGCTGGTCGATTGGATCGGGCTCGACGTCTTCAACTACGGCGAGCTGTCGGAGCAAGCGCTGTGGCTCGACTTCCGCACGCTCACCAAGCTCGCCTACGACGCGTACCGCGATCTCGGTCCGCCGATGCTGATCGCCGAGGTCGCGACCAGCTCGCTCGGCGGCCTCAAAGCGCGCTGGCTGCGCGACATGTTCAGCAACCTCGCGAACGGAGACTTCCCGAAGATCCGCGCGCTGGTCTTGTTCGATCACCCGAACGCGAAGACGCCCGGCGGGATCCCGGTCGACTGGAGCGTCGGTCAGGTGAGCGCGCAGCTCGCGCCGTGGAAGAGCGATCCGACGTGGCTGCGCGTGTTCACGCGCGAGGTGAAGCGATGAGCCGTGTACGCATTGGATGCGCGTTTTTCTTGATGCTGGTGCTCGCGGCTTGCGAGCGCGAGGTCACCGTGTACAGCAGCGATGCGATCGGCATGCCGATGCAACCGCAGCTCACCGGCGCGGCGGGTATCGCAGGGTTTGCGAGCGCGGCTGGCGTTGGCAGCGTTGGCGGAGTTGGCGGAGTGGGCGGCTTCGCAACCGCAGGCGTAGCGGGAGGCGCGATACCCGGCGGCGCGGGCGGTGTTTTCCCGACCGGCGGTGCTCCGGCGCAAGTCGAGACCGGTGACGATGGATCGCAGCCGCTCGGACTGCTCGCGAGCGTCGTGCAAGCGCAACCGATGGCGAGCACGATGCTCGATCGCTTCGAGCAGCTCGACGATTCGCTGCAAACGATCGATCGGCCCGCACTCGGCAGCGCCGGAGCATCGCTTCCGCAGTATCGCAAGGTGGACAGCGTGGCCACGCTGCACGTCGCGTTCGGCGGCGTCTCGGAGCGCTGGTACGGATCGACCGGCGCCTTTCGCGCGTACACCGCGGCGCATCTCGAGCGCCACTTGAGCCTGTTGCACGCGGAGGCGTATGGCATCTTCGAGAACGGCGCCGGCAACGAGCTGTCCGGCACGCCCGCCACGTACAAAGAGTTCTTGGCCGCCAGCGCCGCGGGCTTCGCGTGGGTCGACTATCCGACTCCGGTGATCATGTCGCCCGGACCCGACGCGCAGTACGGCGAGATCGTGCTGCAGCCTTGGGACGGCGTGCGCAGCGTGCTCAGCGACAAGACGCGCTATCGCGCCAGCGTCGCGCTCTCGGCTACGCATGTCGCGTTCGTCGAGTACGCGTCCAGCGCGCCGGGCAGCTTCGGCCAGGTCGTGGTGCAAGCGCTCGCGGGCGGTGCGCCGACCGTCGTTGCGCCCAGCTCGCTGCATCAGGATCGACCGGCGATCGACGGCGACTGGGTGGTGTTCGAGGAGTATCTCGGCGGCGTGGACTCGGTGATCCGCGCGCGCAACGTGGTGACCGGCGAAACGCGCGAGCTCAGCGCGCGCATTGGTTTTCGGACTAACGCCGACGTGCTCGGCACGCGCGTCGTTTGGGAAGATCAGCGCGACGGCAACGGCGACGTGTACCTCGTCGATCTCGCGGCGGGCTCAGCTGGACAGGAACAGCTGCTGATCAGCGGGGCAGGGCACTCTGCTGCGCCGCGCCTCTCGAGCGATGGACTGGTGTGGGTCGAGAGCGCGAGCAACCGCATCGGGTTGCTGCGGGCGCACTTCATCGGCGCGCCGTAGCACGATCATTCGTCGACCGATCAGTTCTCGCTCGGGAGTGCGCGGATCCAGTCGGCGATCAGCTCGACGTGCGCGCTGTCGACGACTTGGGTCGCGATCGGCGGCATCTGTTCCTTCGGGCCCGCGCGCGACGTGATCAGCTGGTAGAGCAAGCTCTCTTCGGGCGAGCCCGAAACCACGCGCACCTGGTCGCCCCAGCGCAGCGTCTTGGCGGTTTGATCGACCAACAGCCGGATCGGCTCGAAGTTGTCGACCGGACGGCCATCGAGCTCGTTCACATCGAGCTTCAGGAACAAGCCCGACGAGTACGCATCGGCGTTCTGATTGGTGTTGTGACAGCAGACGCCGCAGTTCATGTGCATGTACGTCAGTACTTCGCCCGCATGGCCGGTGCCGTCATCGCCGATGCTGAGCTGCGTGCGCTCGGGCTCGGGCGTGATCAGCGCTTCGTCGACGAGATCTTGAAGCGTCGTGCCTTCCGCGCCGGGCAAGCCGAGCGCGACCGACTCGAAGCCGAGGATCCGATCCTTGCGGCCGCCGTGGCACTGGTCGCACTCGCGGCCGGTGGGCACGTGGTAGGGCTTACCCGCGATCAGCACGTCGTCTCGGTCCGCGCCGAGCGAGCGCTTGGCGGCTGTCTCCGCGCGGTTCCACTCGTACGTGCCGCGCACCCAGCGATCGGCGCGCGTCTTCATGAAGATGCGCGTCTCGACGCGGCGGCCTTCGACGCGGAACTCTTTGTAGAACTTGGTGCCGATCGGAAACACCCAGTTGTTCGGATCGGTCGCGTCGATCTTTTCGCCTTGGGGCAGCAGCATCCAGCGTTGCTTGCCCGATCCGTCCGACCACAGCACGGCACCCGGCGTGTAGCGGCGCACGCGCGGCGCGACGCTCTTGCTGAGCACGTCGGCGTAGAGGCCGATGCACGCGATGTCATCGGGCAAGCCGTCGAGCGACTCTTCGATCTGCTGAACGCACGGGACCTCGAGCTCCACGCTCATCCCGCCGTCGTCGTCGGTCGTGATCGGTGCGTCGGCGTCCGCGTCTCGCGCGGCGTCCGGCTCGGCGTGCGCGTCGGCGCGGGCGTCGCGCGGCTCGCTGGCGTCGCGCGGCATCGCGTCTGGACGCGCCTGGATGGACGCATCCATGCCGGCATCGTCGCCATCGCCATGCTCGGGCTCACCCGTCGTCTTGTGCGTGATCGTGCAACCGGCGCCTAACGCGGCACCCGTTGCAACGATCCACATCCACTGCTTGAGCTCGGTACGCATTGCGCTACTCACTGCGCTACTCACTGCACGGCGCATGGCAAAAACTGCTCAGCGCTTGATCAATTTCCGAACGCATCCATCAAGCCGCCGAAGTCCAGCATGCCTTGGCTCTTGGGCTCGAGCGAGCGCAAGTAGGTGACGATGCCCTTCTTCTCTTCTTCGGTCGCGTCCCAGGTGTGAAAGCGCGTGTAGATCGATTCCGGGAACGGCGTGTGAAACTTCGCGCCCGGGGGCTTGATGCCCATCGTGAAGATGCCGATCAGCTCTTCATCCGAGTAACCGCCGGTCTGCTGCGGCGTGTGCTCGACGTCGAGCGCTTCGGCGCCCGAGCCGTGGCAGTTGCGGCAAGACAAATCGTTCGGGATCGTGAAGCCGTTCGGGCCGGCGTCGTAGCCGCCGTCGCCGAAGCCGCCGTCGGGAAGGTCGTATCCGCCATCCGGGGGATCCGGGAACATGATGTCGTTGTTGTAGCGGTCCTCACCGGTCACCCAGTCCTCGGGCGCCGCATCGGTGATGAACAGATCGGCTTGGCCGCTGAGCACGCCCGCGCGCGCGATGATCTTCACCGTGCCGGGCTTGCGCGTCCTGATCATCACGCCGCCGGTGGTCGTGTCGGCTTCGAGGTCGACCGCATCGGCGGGCAACGCGCTCCAGCGCACGCCGCTGACGCCTTGCACGATCGCCGGCAGCTTGAACTCGTGCTCGCCGTCGAACGCCGAGTACATCGGGTTGAAGAACAGCGTCAGGTCGTCGCCGACCGGATCGGTGTCGTCTTCATCGCTGACGGTGGTCGTGTCGCCGTCTCCGTCGCCGGTGGTGTCGCCGTCTCCGTCGCCGGTGGTGTCGCCATCTCCGTCGCCGGTGGTGTCGCCGTCGCCATCTCCGTCGCCGGTGCTGTCACCGTCGCCGTCACCATCACCGCTTTGGTTGCCGGAGGAGCCCGACTCGCCTTCGTCGCTCGACGTGGACGAGCAGGACATCGAGACCACAAGCGCTACTGCGAGCAACAGAGTTGAATACAAACGCGTCATGTCCGACCGCCTCCTACAGAAAGCGCGACCCTACACCGCTCATTCTCGTTGAAGCAACCGCATGATCGAACGCGAATTTGCCTCACAAAACGCTGCCGAGTCGCGGCTTTCACGTCTCTATCTTGGGTTAGCGGGTCGCGGCCCAATGCGCGGCGAGCTGCTGGCTCGTGTGCTGAAGAGCACGCCAGTTCCAAAGGCGATCGCTACGCGAGCGACCACTGAGGCACTACGCGACGGTGTCTAGCTAATTTTAGCTACAGCTCTCCAGCCGCCGACATGGCCCGACACGCAGAGCGCATTCCCTCCTCGAGCGGCGCGTTTTTTTGGTCGCACGCATCGCCGTGCTTCACGATTCACCGCTCTATCGCGCACCATTTACGAACCGTGAGCTGCGACATCCTCAATGCATCGGAGCTGCATCGGTTTCGCGCCGAGTACTACGACCGCAACCGCCCCTGCATCATCCGCGGCTTGGCCGAGACCGGGCGCTACAAGGTCTTCGAGTGGTCGGCCGAGTACTTCAAGCCGGTGTTCGGGGCGAGCAAGGTTCCGGTGATCGAAACCAACACCGGTTGGCTCAGCTACGAGCGCGACGTCGTTCCGATGCCGTACGCGGAGTTCGTCGAACGCTCGTTTGGCTCCAAGCGCACACCCGGCACGTGGTTCTATTACAAGAACCCGACCAAGAATCTCCCGCCGGGTCACGATGACAGCGAGCGGATCGAAGTGCTCGGCGAGTACATTCGCAAGTCGCTGATGCGCAACCTCTGGATGTCGGCTGGCGGCATCACCGTCGGCTTGCATTACGACCACGCCGAGAACTTCAACTTTCAGCTGCGCGGCGAGAAGATCTTCACGCTCTATCCGCCCGGCGTGCGCGCGTACTATCCGATGCCGATGTTTTCGCAGACGGCGCATATCAGCCGCGTGTTTCGCGACGGGCCAAAGCCGGATCTCAACAAGTATCCGCGCTTCGATCCGAAGGCGGCCGTGCCGATCAAGCTGCAAGCTGGCGACGTGCTCTACCTGCCGGCCTACTGGTGGCATCAGGTCGAGTCGCTCGGCGACGAGAACGTGAATTTGAATTTCTGGTGGTTCGCGCCGGCTTGGAAGCAGGCGCTGTATTGGAACCAAGCGCTGCGTGGCTATTACCAGCTCGCCTCGCGATTCCTAAAGCTCGGCAGCCTGCAGAAGGCGCCGGCGCAACAACCGCAAAAGGGCTGACGCATGGATGATCTGCGAAAGCTGCTCCCCGACCAAAAGCTGAGCGCGCTGCGAGCGGGCTACAGCCGTGACGTGATGCGCGGCGCGATGCTGAGCACGACCGTTTCACCGTACCCACCGCTCGGCGCGTGGAATGAAGCGATCGCGTCGACCTTCTACGCCGACGGCTCGCCGCTCGAGCCAAAAGATCGCGAGCGCTGCATCATCGTGCTGCTCGCTCACACCGGCGCGCAGTTCTCGCTGTGCGTTCACGTGTACTGGGGCCTGATGGAAGGCCT
>JAYUYY010000354.1:0-2288 GCA_043752225.1 Sandaracinaceae bacterium
TGCGCCCGGGCTCGATGCGAGCTCCAAGCTCAGCGAGTTCGTGCAGGTCACGAGCCCTGCCGCGCGCCGCGGCCTGCTCACGACCGCGGGCATCCTCGCGACGTACGCGAACACGACCACGACCTCACCCACGCGTCGCGGCAAGTTCGTGCGCTCGCGCCTGCTGTGCGACGAGATCCCGCCGCCGCCGGAGGGCGTGGTCACGTCTCTGCCGCCGGCCAAGCCGATGCAGACGATGCGCGAGCGGCTCGAGCTGCACCGCTCCAACGAGACCTGCGCCATGTGCCACGTCAAGATGGATCCGATCGGGCTTGCGCTCGAGCATTTCGACGGCATCGGCGCATACCGCAACGACGACCGCGGCGCTCAGCTGGACGTGACCGGCGACATCGACGGCGACACCTTCGATGGTGCAGCCGAGCTTGCAACCCAGCTCAGCCAGAACCCGGCCGTGAGCGCGTGCATCGTGCAAGGCCTGTATCGCTTCGCGGTCGGACACACGGATACGCGCGGCGAGCAGCCAGTGCTCGCCGCGCTGACCGAGCAGCTGATGGCGTCGGGCCATCGTCTCAAGGCACTGAGCCTGGCGCTCGTGCTGAGCGACGGCTTTCGCTACGTGGGAGCTCCCGAATGAGACGGAGCAAGATCAGGCTGGCTCGGCGTTCGTTTCTGCGCGGCATGGCGGGCGGCGCCGCGGTCGCGTTCGCGCTGCCGGCGCTCGACATCATGCTCGACGATCACGGCACGGCGCTGGCCGACGGCACCGAGCTGCCGCGCCGCTTCGGGCTCTGGTTCTTCGGTAACGGCGTGCGCCGTGAGTTCTGGATTCCAGACGGCGAAGGCAAGCTCTGGACGCCGCGCGCAGAGCTACAGCCCTTCGCCGATGCCGACCTGCTGGCGTACCTGAACGTGATCTCGGGTCTCGAGATAAAAACGCCCAAACACGCGCATCACTCGGGCATGACCGGCATCACCACCGGCGCGCCGATGCAGGTGCTCGGCAACGTGCGTGACACCATCGCCAGCACCGTCTCGCAGCCGACGATCGACGTGGTCGCCGCCAACTACCTGAAGGGCAAGACGCCGTTTCAGTCGCTCGAGCTGGGCGTGTGCAACTTCCACGGCACGGACGAGGGCACGACCTTTCAATATCTTTCGATGAACGGGCCCAACGATCCGAACCCGTCCGAGCGTTCGCCCGTGAAGATCTTCGAGCGCCTGTTCGGCACGTCGCCGGCCGATCCGAAGTTCGCCCGGGAGACGCAGGCCCGCAAGAGCGCGCTCGACGTGGTGCAGAAGCAGATCCGCGCGCTGCAGGGCAGCGTGGGCAAGAACGACAAGCAGCGGCTCGAGCAGCACTTCGACAGCATTCGCGCGATCGAGACGCGCCTGCAGCTGCAGGGCACGACGGCGTGCGCGGCGCCTGGCATGCCCGTGGACCCGACCGAAGTCAGCGGCAAGGAGCCGATCGCGGAGAAGAACAAGCTCGTCTCCGATCTACTGGGCGTGGCGCTGGCGTGTGATCTCAGCCGCGTGTTCAGCGTGCTGTTCGAGACCTGCGGCGGTGGGACGTACTTCTGGCAAACCAACGCCGACGACGGCATGCACTCGATGTGTCACGCGGGCGCAAACGACCTCGTCCACGACGCGGTCGTGTTCACGATGTCGCAGTGCGCCTATTTTCTCGGTGTGCTCAAGGCAACGCCCGAGGGCGCCGGCAACCTGCTCGACAACTCCTCGATCCTGATCACCACCGAGCACTCCGAAGGCGACACTCACAGCCAGGACGAGTTCCCGATACTCACTGCGGGCAGAGGCGGCGGCAAGCTGAAGTCGGGCATCCACTATCGCTCGACGACCAAGGAAAACACGAGCAAGGCGCTGCTCTCCGTGCTGCGCGGTGCAGGCTTGCCGCTGGCGGAGCTCGGCCACGAGGCTGGTAAGGTCAGCGAAGGCATCACTGCCATCGAAGGTTAGTTTTGGTAGAGTCTGCCGCGTGCGCCCACCGGCATCACGAATTCAGCAGCTTGGTTCATTGGCGTGCGCTGTGCTGGAGGTTTCGGGCTGCCTCGATCTCGACGGCCTGCGCAAGGGCAGCGACGACGCGGGCGACCTGGGCGACGCGGGCGCAGTCGACTCGAGCGCGCCTGATGCCAGCCCGCAAGAACGCGCCGACATCCATGTATCGCCCAAGACCTGGCATCAGGTCGAGCTCCGCGGCATCAGCTGGAGCAGCGTCGAGCGTCGAACGTGTGTCGCTGTACAGCGTGTCGAGCGGCTCGACCGCG
>JAYUYY010000355.1:0-6063 GCA_043752225.1 Sandaracinaceae bacterium
TCGCGAAGCTCGGCGAAGACTTCGGCGGTCAGGTCGGCCTTGCGATTTCATTGCACGCGGCCGATGACGAGACGCGCACTGCGCTGATGCCGATCAACAAGCGCCATCCGCTCGGCGAGCTGCTCGCTGCGTTGCGCGCGTATCCGTTGCCGCCGCGGCGCCGGATCACGATCGAGTACACGCTGATCCACAAGATGAACGACTCGGTCGCCCACGCGCGCGCGCTCGCCAAGCTGCTGCGCGGCTTGCGCGTGAAGGTGAACCTGATCCCGATGAACCACGTGCCCGACGCGCCGCTCTCCGGCAGCCTGCCCGAGCAGGTCGAGGCGTTCTTCCAAGAGCTGCGTCATGCGGGCATGGACGTGTTCGTGCGCAAGCGCAAAGGCGACGACATCGCGGCCGCGTGCGGCCAGCTCGCGCTGCAGGGCGAGAAGGCGAAAGTCCGTCGCATGCCCGTGCTGCTCAAGAGCTGACGCGCAGCTGAGCTGCAGCACGAGCTGTGGTGGCGCGAGCCTCGCGAGAGGTGTCGCTAGCCACTCACGAGGCTCGGAGCCCGTGATTTCGCGCGGCAAATCCGCGTCGCTCGCCCGGCACGAGCGTTGCAAATGTTGCTGGCATGACGTCGATGCCCGCGCTTCCGATGCCCATCATGAGCAAGATGCCTGCGATGAGCTCGCTGCGTCCGATGAGCTCGCTGGCGGCAAGCGCGTATGTGGACGTCGCGGTTCCTGTTGCCGACACCTCGGCGCTCGATGCGAGCGCGAGTCGGCTGGACGCCTTGGCGCGTCGCGCGCTCAGCGCCGTGCAAGCGGTGCAGGTCTCGACGCTGGTGTTCGCGCTCGCGACGCTGATCGCGGGCTACTGGCTCGCGCTGCCGCGCGCCGAGCGCCACAACCCGGCCGTGGTCGAAGGGCTCGACAGCCTTCGCCGGCGCTCCGAGCAAGGCATGTGGATGGCGGTGCATGTGCTCGATGCGAAGAATGCGCAAGCGCAGCGCATCGTGGAGCAAATCGTGAGCCGCCCGCGGATCGACGGCGTGAAGGAAAAGATCGTGCTCGTGGGCGCCAGCGCCGAGCAGCTCGCGTACGCGCATTCGCGCGGCGACGACGTGCTCGCCATCGACGCGGAGCAGCTCGCGAAGCGCTTTCATGTGCAGGCGGGGCCGCTGCTCGCGATCGTTGAGCCCTCAGGCGACGTCCGCTATCTCGGCGGCTATGAGACCCGCGGCGCGAGCGATGCACCGCAGGACCTCGAGCTCATCCGCGCGCTGATCGGCGAGCGCGCCGCGCAAGAGCTGCCCCTCCTCAGCGTCATCCACGCCGAGCTCGAGACCCTGCTCGCGCCGCTCGGCTGGAACGCGTGAGCGAAGCGAGCACCGTCGAGCAGCACACCCCGATATGAAGGTGTGAGGACTGCGCCGAGCGGATGCGCGCGGCCTTGGTGTACGATCGCCGCATGGCCACCGAAGGCAGCGCAGAAAAGCCAGTGCCGACCGCGCGACTCCGCTTCGCGTCGTGGTCCGAGCTGGTGCGCTTCCTGATGCAGGACAACCAAGAGCGCGGCCTCTTCGTGCGCGCCGGAAAGCCGCCGCCGATCGGCACCGACTTGATGGTGCAGCTGCTCTTGCCCGATGGCCGCGACCTCAGCTTGGCAGCGCGCGTCGTGCATCGCGTCGGGCCGGAGCAGAGCGCGGAGCCAGGGATGGGTGTTCAGTTCACGCACATGTCCGAAGAGCAAGCCGCGCGTCTGCAACAGCTGATGTCGAACCCCGAGGTCACGCGCAGCATCCACGAAGCGCAGCCGGTCCGTGCGCCTTCAAAGCCTGCCGCCGCGCCCGCGCAGCCTGCGCCGCCGCAGCGAGCCCAACCCCAAGCTGCAAGCGCGCCCGATCCGGAGCCACCTTCGGACACGCGGCTCGCGCAGGTGCTCGTCCAGCTCGAGCGCGCTCGCTTCGATGCCGCCGAGCGCTTAGCGATGGACGTGCTCGGCGAGGATCCCACGGACACCGAAGCCCAGAAGCTGTTGCTGGTGACGCAAGCGCGCCGCCTGCGCTCGCAGTTCGACTTCGATCGCGCGCTGCAGAAGTATCGCGCGGTGCTGAAGCTCGATCCGAGCCACCCAGAAGCGCGCGAGCAGCTCGCCGGTCTCGACGTTGAAATCGAGCGCTCGCGCGAGCTGTTCGACCGCGTGTTCGGCGGCAACCGCAGCTAGAGATTGGATTCCGCATGCGCATCGTCCTGCTCGTCGATCCCGAGATCCCCGTGCCACCACGCCTGTACGGCGGGATCGAGCGCATCGTCGATCTCTTGGTGCGTGAGCTGATGGCGCGCGGCCACGAGGTGACCTTGTTCGCGCACCCCGACTCGCGCGTGGCGTGCGAGCTGCGTGCGTGGCCCGGCCGGAGCTCCGCATCGAAGCTCGACACCGTGCGCCACATGGCCGAGGTCACGCGCTGCGTCGCGCTGCTTCCGCACGACGATTTGGTCGTGCACAGCTTCGCGCGCCTCGTCTACATGTTGCCGCTCTTGCCGACGCGCCTGCCAAAGGTGCAGAGCTACCAGCGCGAGATCACGCACCGCAGCGTGCGCTTCGGTCACGCACTGTCGCGGGGCAGCTTGGAGTTCACGGCGTGCAGCGCGAGCTGCGCGTCGACCGGCAACATCGCAGGCAAGTGGCACGTGATCTGGAACGGCGTGGAGCTCTCGCGCTATCGCTTCGAGCCGGCAGTGGCGGCTGATGCGCCGCTGATGTTCTTGGGCCGCGTCGAGCGCATCAAAGGTCCACATCACGCGATCGAGGTCGCGCGCCGCACCGGCCGGCGTTTGATCATCGCGGGCAACCTGCCGACGCAAGGGCCGGACGTGGACTACGCGCGCGAGCTGGTCGCCCAATGCGATGGCAAGCAGCTCGAGTACGTCGGCCCCGTCGACGACGTGCAGAAGAACGCGTTGCTCGGCAGCGCGGCGTGTCTGCTCATGCCGATCGAATGGGAAGAGCCGTTCGGGATCGTGATGGCCGAAGCGCTCGCCTGCGGCACGCCGGTGCTCGGCATGCGCCGCGGCAGCGTGCCCGAGGTCATCGACGACGGCGTCACGGGCTTCATCTGCAACGACGTGAACGCGATGGTCGATGCCGTCTCGAAGCTGCCTTCGATCGAGCGCGCGCAATGCCGCGATGCCGCGGAGCGCTTGTTCTCCTCGAAGGTGATCGTCGATCAGTACGAAGCCTTGTACCGATCGCTGATCGCCCAGCGGCTACAGGCGCGCTGAGCCACAGCGATGTCGTACGCGGGGGCACGGCTGGAGGCCGCGACCGGCTCGGGTAACCTTGCCCGCATGCAGAACCTGGGTTTGCTGGGACGGCTTCGTGCGCCCGGGCACGCACGCGACCAGCGCGACCAGCGGCCCTCGTGCGAGCGCACACCGATCGCGGAATGAGCCGCACGTCGCGTATGATCGAGCGCGTGAGTAAGTCTTCTCTTTGGCTCGCGGGTTGTTCGGTGCTCATGGCTGCGCAGCTCGTGCTCTCGCACGATCCTCCTAGAGCGCACGCCCAATCGCACAGCGAGCTGAGCATCGTGCCGGTGCGGCCCAAGCAGATCCGCGTCGATGGCGATCTCAGCGAATGGCGCGGCGCTCGCTTTGCGCGCATCGGCCAGCAAGGCGAGTCGCTGCGCTACGCGCTCGGCTACGACGACGACGCTCTGTACATCGCGGCGCGTGTTCAAGACGCGAGCTTCATCCGCACGGCGCAGCCTTCGCCGCGCGAAGATGCGATCGTGATCTCGCTCGTCGCGCCGCAGTCGGGCGCGCGCACGACGCCGACCGGCGGCGAGCGCTTCGCGATCAGCGAGCTGTGGTTGTTCGCCGGCATCCCCGGCGAGCAAGCGGCGATGGCGCTGCTCGCGACCGCGAAGGGCAAACCGCGCGCGCTCAAGGCCACGATCGTGGAAGGGCCGCTCACCGGTGCCGGCGAAGACGACCCGGGCTACGTGCTCGAAGCGCGCTTGCCGTGGGATCAGATCCCGGGCTCTACCGCCTTGCCGCTCGGCCGCGGCGCGATCCGCCTGCACGACGTTGACGATCGCCTCGGCTCGGAGCCGCTCGACGTCGCGACCGCGACCGGGCCTTTCGAACGCTTGCCCGAGCTGCTCTTCGACGGTGGCCCGACCGTCGCGTTGCGCGCGTTCCTCGCTGACAAAGGGTTGCCGCCCGATTCCGCGCAGCTCGAGCTGTTCGCCGACGTGATCGGCGATCCGCGGATCGAGCGCGTGCTGATCGCGAGCACGTACGTGGTGGTCGCGAGCGCGCAGCTCGCCGGCGGCTTTCGCTTTCTCGACTTGCCGGTCGCGATGGCGTCGGACGTGAAGGGCGTCGAGCTCGCCGATGAGAACGGCGACGGCAAGGCCGACATCATCGTGGCGATGCGCGAGCAAGGCGTCGCGACGCGCCGCGTCTACACCTGGGATGGCTCGAAGATCGCGCTCTACGTGAGCCCGCAAGCCGCCGCGCAACCCGCACCGATCGCGTCGACAAATCGGCCGGCGCCGCGCGGGCAGGGTGCTCCGAGCCGCCAGCAGACCAGCAAGCAGCCCGCCCCGCCGGGCATGGAGCAGCTCGTCGCGGCCTATCGCGAAGCGCGCCAGCTCGATCCCAGCGTTCGTCCGCGCTTCGTCACGCACGTCAACGTGGCGGAGGACCAAGCGCCCGAGTCACTGATGCTGTTCGACAAAGAGCTGCTGATCGTCGGGCGCGGCTTTCGCGGCGGCAAGGGCTTCTTCTACTTCGGCTTGCCGATCCACGACGGCTCGCAAGCGCAGCGCATGTTCACGGTCGACGTGACCGGCGACGGCCGGCGCGAAGTGTTCGTGCGCGTCAAGGAGCTGATCGGCGATGTGCAGCGCGAGATCCTGCTCGGCTACACGTTCAGCGACGACGGCGTGCAACCAATTTTGGCTACAGAGGTCCGACGTGCGCAGGGTGACCGCAGCATTGGCAATGTCGTGAAGGTCGTGGGCAAGCGCGGCGCGTTCGCTCTCCAGATCTCGCCCGGTGAGGCGAAGGGCTACACGCGTCAGAGCTACCCCTTCGTCACCGAGCCGACCGATACCTACGGCGCGTTGCTGCTCCCGTGGCTCGATAGCAAAACGCAGTACCGATTCGATGGCGAACGGCTGATCGGTCGTTAGGTACTGCGTTGACCACTCCTTGCAGTTCGCGCTTTCCTCGCCCCGCCTCGGTTTCTCTCTTCTTCGTTTTCCATCTTCGTGCGCTGGAGCTTTTCGATGCAGCTCGATCTCGATTCCGAAACCACTGCTTTGCTCGATGCGAGCGGCTTTGACCGCCAGCTTTTTGCTTCGCTCCGCGATCGTTTCCTTGCCGGCGAGCTGAGCGCCGAGCGCAACTTCGTCGCGGGCGCGTTGAGCGTTCCGAACGATCGCGACATTAGGGCGTTGCCCGCTCGTGGCAGCGCCGAGCACAAGCGGCTCGAAGAGCTCGGCACGCGTGCGATCGCCGCGGGCGAGGTCGGATGCATCGTGCTCGCAGGCGGGATGGCGACGCGCTTTGGCGGCGTCGTGAAAGCCGCCGTGCCGGCCGTTGCAGGTCGCAGCTTTCTCGCGCTCAAGCTCGCCGACATTCGCAAAGCAGCCGAGCGCGCGGGCGGGCGCGTGCACGTGCTCTTGATGTCGAGCTTCGCCACGCACAAGGCGCTCTGCGATCTCGCGCAGAGCGAGCAGAGCGAGCACCTGCGCGTCGAGGTCTTTCAGCAGCTGATCTCGCTGCGTATCGCGCCCGACGGAGCGCTCGCGCGCGACGCCCATGGCAAGCCTTCGCCGTACGCGCCGGGCCACGGCGACATGACCTTCGCGCTGCGCTCGAGCGGCGCGCTCGCGCGCTTCGTTTCGGCAGGCGGCCGCGTGCTCACGATGTCGAACGTCGACAACCTCGGCGCGACGCTCGACCCCGCGGTGATCGGCGCGCACCTCGACATGGTGATGGACATGACGATCGAGGTCGTGCGGCGCACGCCCAAAGAGCCCGGCGGTGCGCCCGCGCGGCTCGA
>JAYUYY010000356.1:0-2288 GCA_043752225.1 Sandaracinaceae bacterium
GTCGGGATCTCGGTGATCGAGCGGTCGCGCCACTCGCGCAGGTCTTTGCTGAACGCGAAGCGGATCGAGCCGCGCACGGCGGCGACCGCTTCTTGGCCCTGCAGGCGAAGCATCGAGCTGCCCGAGCGATACGCGCCGATGTAGCCATCCAAGAGCGTCTTGCCCGCGCCCTTGGCGATCACGTGCGTGCCGCTCTTCTCGTCGACTTCGAGCTTCTCGTGGTTTTTCTTGAGCGTCGCGGCGACGCTGCTTACCTCGAGCTCGCTCAGCTTGGTGAGCGCGGTGGTGACGGCGTTTTGATCGGCCTTCGCGTCGAGCGGCTCAGCCACGCGCCACGCGCCGTCCTTCTTGACCAGCCGCACCTTGGGCTTGTCCGGGCTCGAGAGCTCGAGCTCGTCGATGGCGTCGCTCTTGAGCTTGGGAACGGTCACCGTCACCGACGGCTTTTGATTTTCTTCCGCGCGCCGCGAGCTCATCTTCATGAAGACGAGCACCGCCAGCGCGATCACGACGATCGATACGATGCCGAGCTTGTTCATCGCGTTCTCCTAGAGCTTCAAGCGCGCTTTGCGCGCAGCGCGCACGCGCCAGCGGACGACACCGAAGACCGCGAACAGACCTGGGATAGCGAGCGTGTTGCCCCAACGGTAGTTGGCCTTGCGTTCGTCCCAGACCTTCATCGCTTCCTTGCGCTTGTCGAATGCGGCTTGCGCCTTGGCTTCGTCTTGGCCTTCGACCGCTTCGCGGATCGTCGACTCCGCTTCCTTCACGTTCTGCGGCACCTCGAGCATCGGATCTTCGATGTTCTTGGCGCGGATCTCGATCAGGTCGCTCTCTTGCGAGAGCCAGTCGATCGAGTTCATCGCGAGCGCGACCGAGCCAGCCATGGCTTGCGGGTTTTGGCCTTCGGGCTTGGGCAAGAACTCATCGCGCATGAAGTAACCGGTTCCGAGCACGATCACGCGCACCTTGGTCGCGGAGCGATCCGGCGCTTCGATCGGCGCAGCCTTTGCGGCCTTGGCGTCGGCAGTCGGATCGGCGCTCGCCACCTCTGCGCCGAACGCGCTCGGCAGCTGGCCTTCGATCGCAACGCCCATCGTGTACGGGCCGTTGTAGCCGGGCACGCTCCAGCTCTCGCGCGCCTTGAGGTCGATCGTGTCGCCCTCCATGAGCCACGCCTTCTCGGTCGAGCGCACGAGCACCGTGCTCTTCACTAGCTTGTCGCCCTTTACGTTGTCGTTGAGCGCGAGCCGGACCGGATACGGAAAGCCGATCTGGTTCATGCGGAACATCGCTGGGTGCTCGCGCTGCTGCTCGTCGAACGAGACGATCGGCACCGGCGGGTAGGGCACCGGGATCGCAAGGCCTGGGATCTGCGTGGGCATCCGCGCGCGACCGCACTGCGCGTCGGCGACGATGCGGTTGTCGATCGTGACGCCCCAGCGCTCGAGCAGCTTGTTGAGGCCGGTGTCGAGCGGCGTCGCGCTCGGCTCGCCGCCGCCTTCGGGCGCCGAGAGCTTGATGCCGCCGCCGAACACCGCGATCGATCCGCCGCGCATCACGTACTGGTTGATGTGGCGCAGCTCCGGATCGGTGAGCGGCGTCTCGGGGTGGACGATCAAGAGCGCCTTGAGCTTGCTGTCGATCTCTTCGGTCGCGCTGACGTCCTTCATGTCGTACTGCGGCATGTACGCCTTGAGCGACGTGAGGCCCTTGGCGACGGTCGCGCCTTCGTGCCCGCTGAGCACGCCGATCGCGGTCTTCTCGCCGACCATCTGCTTAATCAGCTGCGTGATGCCGTACTCGAGACCCGCGGTCGTATCGATTCGCGGCAGCGCTTTGCTTTCGCCCAAGTAGTGGAACGAGACGCCGCGATAGCCCTCTTGCACGCTGAAGCTGTCGGCTTCGAGCTTTTGATCGGCGACGCGCATCACGCCATCTTTCTCGGCGGCTTGCTTCTCTTCATCGGTCTTGGGCGAGATCAGCTTGAGCGTGATCTTGCCGCCGGACGCGTCGCGGTACTCGGCGAGCAGGTCGCGCACGTAGCGGCCGAGCGCGTTGTACGGAGGCGGCAGCTCTTCGCTGAAGTAGGCGCGGATCTCGAGTTGATCCTCGAGGGTGCTGGCCAAGCGCTTGCTGCCTTGCGAGAGCGAGAACGACTTGCTCTCGGTCGCGTCGTAGCGCGCGCTCATGCCGAGCATTCCGAGCGCGTTGAGCAGCACCAGGCCCGCGCCCAGCACCAGTAAGAACATCGCGGATTCACCCGCGAGACGAGCACGTGTTCGTTT
>JAYUYY010000357.1:0-2284 GCA_043752225.1 Sandaracinaceae bacterium
TGCATCTATCGTTCGACGAGAGCGTGCTCGCGGATCCGAGCGACGAAGCGTTGCGCGCGGGCTTTCGCGCGCTGAGCGGGACATGGTCGATCGGCGAGGGCGGAGAGATCTCCATGGTTGCGAACGACACCGCGCCAATCGAATTCGAAATCGATCACGGCACCTTCGTCGCGGAGTACAGCGCGCCCGCCGAAGTGGTGCGCTGGGTGAGCTCGAATGAAGCGAGCTGCGTGACCGGCGACATCAGCAACAGCTGCGCGTGCGACTACACCTTCGACGCGAGTTTCCGCGTCGCGTTCCGCATCCGCGTCGTCCCGTGAGCATTTGAACCGCCAAAGCGCCCAAAGACGCCAGGAGCCTACCTTCAAGCGCGCTGCGCCTTCTGTTGCCATTCGAGCTCCAGGCGCTACAGAAGCTCGATGACTGCGCGGCCCGCCCCATGAACCTCGTGTGCGCACGCAGATCGCTCGTCGTTGTGGCGTGCTTGAGCACGTGCATTGGGGGTTGCGCGCGGGCGCGCCCGTCGCCGCACAGCGATGCGAGCACGCCCGTGATCGATGAAGACGCGGACAGCGGCACCGACATCGACGCCATGGACAGCGGGCTCGGCGCGGTGGAGGACGCGGGTTCTTCAGAGGACGACCTGCGCCCCCTGCCCTCGCGCAGTCGCGAGCCGCACTGCACGCTGCATGGCACGCGCGCCGAAGATCTACCGCGCGTCGAAGCAAGCCTGATCGAGATCGAGGACGCGGAGCGCTTCGAGCACGCCGTCGCGATCGAGACGCGTGACGCGGATCCCGACGCGATCTACATCGTGCTTCAGACCGGCCTCGTGCAACGAGTCGATCTCACGTCTTCGCCCGCCGCAGTGAGCACAGTGCTCGATCTCTCGGGACGGCTCGCCTGCTGCGATCACAGCGGGCTCCGCGGCGCCGCCTTTCACCCCGACTTCGCCGACAACGGTTTCTTGTTCGTACACTACGTCGTGGGCACGCCCGCTCGGTCGGTGATCGCGCGCATCGCGCTCGATCCAAACACGCTGGAAGCCTTGCCCGGGACAGAGCAAACGGTGCTCGAGGTCGAGCACCCGGGCACGAGCCGCGCGGGTGGACCTCTGCTCTTCGATCGCAGCGGCATGCTGCTCGTCGCGTTCGGCGACGGCGGCGAAGATCCATTCGCGGATACAGCGCGCGATCCGCGCTTGGGCGCGATCCTGCGGCTCGACGTGAGCACTGCGCCGGACGACGCGAGCTATCGAGTGCCCGCGGACAATCCGTTCGTCGGCCGGCAGGACGCGCCCGCTGCGCCGGAAGCGTGGGCGTACGGCCTCGCGGATCCGAGCTCATGCGCGCTCGATGACGACGGAACGCTCTACTGCGTCGATCGCGGGCTCGACTACTCGGAGCTCAACGTGGTGAGCGCCGGCCGCAACTACGGCTGGCCCGAGGTCGACGGTCCGCTGTGCGTCCGCACCGGCGAGCTGTGCTTGCAGATCGGCGAGGTCGCGCGCGCTGCGTACGCACACTTCGAGGGCCGCTGCGGCGCGACCGGCGGCATCGTCGCCTCGAGTCCGAGCGAGCTCGCAGGCACGTTGAGCTACGCCGACGCCTGCGATGGCACGCTGTTCGGCATCGGCTTACGCGGCGAGCACGCGGGCAAGCAAAGCACGCTCGGCCGAGAACCAGGAGGAGCTCGCGCGATGGGCCGCGACGCAGACGGCGCATGGCTGCTCATCCGCGAAGATGGCGTGCTCGAGCGCTTGCAGCTCGCGCGCGACGGGCTCCCTGGCACGTTTCCCGAGCTGCTCAGCGAGACGCACTGCTTCGAAGGTTCAAACCTGCAGCAGGCCGCGCCCGATCTCATCGCCTATGAGGTCGCCTCTCCACTGTGGAGCGATGGCACGCACAAGCGCCGCTTCATCGTCATCCCGCAGGACGCGCACATTGACGCGCATGATCAAGGCGAGTGGACGTTCCCCACGGGCACGATCCTGGTGAAGGAGTTCGCGCTGCAGCGTGACGACCAAGATCCGAGCAGCGTGCTGCCGGTCGAGACACGCTTTATGCAGCTCACGGACAGCGGATGGGAGTTCCACAGCTATCGCTGGAACGACGCGGGCACAGATGCCGTGCGCGTGACAGAAAATGCGGATGTTGAGTATGAGACTCGACGCAGCGGCCTGCCTTATACACAGGTCTATCAATTCCCCGACAAGGATGCCTGCCCTACGTGTCACGGCGCTGCGCCCGGCCGCTCGCTCGGCGTACGTACGGCTCAACTCAAC
>JAYUYY010000358.1:0-6051 GCA_043752225.1 Sandaracinaceae bacterium
GAGAGCAACGCAAGCTGCGCTTCAATCTCTCGCAGAACGACTCGATGCACTACGCGTCGCGCGAGTTCGTGATGCCGGTCGGTATGGAGTCGATCGCGGGCGCGGCGGGGGTCACGCGCCAGAGCATCAACGTCGAGGACGTGTACGTCGCGGACGCCGACGACAGCTTGCCCTACGGCTTCGACGAGAGCTTCGACAAACGCACCGGGTATCGCACCGTCTCGATGCTGTGCGTGCCGATGATCTCGGCTGAAGACGAGGTGATCGGCGTCATTCAGCTGATCAACAAGAAGAAGAGCCCGCGCAGCAAGCTGCACGCGCCCGAAGACTTCTTGGCGCAGGTGATCCCGTTCGATGCGCGCAGCGAGGAGCTGCTCTCGGCGCTCGCGGCGCAAGCAGGCATCGCGCTCGAGAACGCGCTGCTCTATGAGGAGATACGCGAGATCTTCGAGGGCTTCGTGCGCGCCAGCGTGCAAGCGATCGAGCAGCGCGATCCGACCACCAGCGGTCACTCACAGCGCGTGAGCCTCTTGTCCTGCGCGCTGGCCGAGATGGTCGACCGCGTCGACAGCGGCCCGTATCGCGACGCCAAGTTCTCGAAGCGCGATCTGCGCGAGCTCGAGTACGCAGCGCTGTTGCACGACTTCGGAAAGATCGGCGTGCGCGAGCAAGTGCTGATCAAGGCCAAGAAGCTCTACCCGCACGAGCGCGATGCGATCCGAGCGCGCATCGACTTCGCGCTCAAGTCGGCTGAAGCCGATCTGCTGCGCGACAAGGTCGAGCTGATGGAGCGCGGCGGAGGCAAGAGCGATCTCGACACGGTGCAAGCGCAGTACGAAGAGCGCCGCGCGCACCTGCATCAAGCCTGGCAGATGATCGACCGGGCGAACGAGCCGACCGTGCTCAGTGAAGGCGACTTTTCGCGCATCGCCGAAATCGGTCAGACCGGCTACGTCGATCTCGAAGGCGCGTCGCGCACGCTGTTGTCGGACGCGGAGATGATCTCGCTCAAGATCACGCGCGGGTCGCTCAGCCCGGCCGAGATGGCAGAGATCCGTTCACACGTCGTACACACGTACAACTTCCTCACGAAGATCCCGTGGGGGAAGTCGATGCGCCGCATCCCGGAGATCGCGCGCGCGCACCACGAGAAGCTCAACGGCACCGGCTATCCGACCGGCGCGCACGCCGCGGATATCCCGCTGCCGTCGAAGATCATGACGATCGCCGATATCTACGACGCGCTCACGGCATCCGACCGACCGTATAAGAGCGCGATGGCGCGTGATCGCGCGCTGCAGATCCTCGGCTTCGAAGTGAAGGACGGTCACCTCGATCCGGAGCTCGTGCGGATCTTCTCGGAAGCTGAGGTGCACAAGGTGGTCGAAGCGCGCTGAGCGTAGGGCGAGAACCACGATTCGTGCGCGGCGATCGTTTGGCGTCCGACTAGTTCGGGGGTGTTAGCATCGGTGAGTGATTCTCATCGCTTCGACGCTTCGTACTAATGTCCTACGCGTGTTGGCGCTGACGCTGATCGTCATCAGCGCGCCCGCTGCATTGCACGCCCAGGACACGCCTGGTCCGCCGGTCTCGCCGCCTGCTGCGGATGTCGCAGCGGCGCCCGACGCCGAAGACCAGAGCCTGCGCGAAGAGATGTGAGCGTTGCGTGAGCACATGGCTGCGCAACAGCAAGAGCTCGCGCGGCAGCGAGCCGAGCTGGAAGCGATGCGCGCAGAGCGCGCGCAGCCGAGCGCAGAGGAAGTCGGCGCAGACGCCGAGGTCAACGCTCTACTCGCGTCCGAGCAAGACGCGCGCGTCGAAGAGATCGTGGAAGGCGACAAGCTCCGGCTCTACGGCTTCATGGACGTCGGCCTGCAGAAGGTCTGGGGCGGCCTGATGGACAAGGGGCTTGCCCCCAGCACGGCCAACAACTTCCTGCTCGGCAACGTAAACCTCTACATCGACGCGAACCCGACGCCGGATTGGCGCGCGCTGATGGAGGTTCGCTTCACCAACTTGCCGCAAGGCGGCGACCACTTCGAAAAGGAGACCGGACAGGTCTCGCGCGTGGTCACCGAAGTGCACGACACCTCGGCCACGCACGGCGGTCTCACGGGCATCGGCCTCAACGGCTTGATCCTCGAGCGCGCGCACATCGACTACGGCCCTTCGGATTGGCTCAACTTCCGCGCGGGCGTGTTCCTGACGCCGTACGGCATCTGGAACGTCGATCACGGCGCGCCGGTGCGCATCATGGCGCGCCCGCCTGCATTCATCAGCGCGAACCTCATCCCCGAGCGGCAGACCGGCGTCGAGCTCTTCGGCACGGCTCACATGCTGCCGTGGTCGCTCGAGTATCACTTGTACGCGAGCAACGGCCGCCAGCTCGGCAGCACGGACTTCGATGAGGACAAGGCATTCGGTGGACGCGTGGTGCTCGGTACGCGCCGGCCGATTGGCTTTCGCGTCGGCGCCTCGTTCTTCACCGGCTCGAGCGAGGACGTGCGCACCGCGCCCGGCGTGACGCGCGACGGAATGCTCGGTCTCGTGAAGGTCACGCAAGTCGCATTCGACGAGCTCGCCGGCGCAGGCGACATCGCGCTCGACATCGATCGATTGCGCATTCGCAGCGAGCTGGTCGTGGTGCGGCGCATCTACGAAGACGGCAAGCGCGACAGCTACGGCGGCATCACGATCCCCGACAACGTGCAGCTGGGTACCTACTTGCTCGTCGCCTACGAGCTACCGTGGTACCGGCTTGAGCCGTACGTGGTCGGCGAGTACATTCGCTCTCCGATGCCCGGCGTCGCCGATGGCTTCGAGGTGATAGGTGGCGGCCTCAACATCTACCTGACCGACGCCACGCAGCTGCGCTTGTTTGCCACGTACTCGAAAGCGATCGTGGTGGATGGAGCCGATCCCGAGGGCGTCGACGTCAAGGCTGTCGGCGCACGCCTAGTGGTGGCGTTCTGATGGCCCGCGAACATTCGATTCTGGCGATTGCGATGGCGCTTTTCATGGCGCCGCTGATGCTGCTCGCGCAACCGAGCCACGTGCTTTCTGCCGAAGAAGAGCTGGCGGTGATCGCGAACCCGAGCGTGCCGGGCGATCGCCTCGGCGCCGCGGTGCTCGAAGCGGTGTTCACGATGAACGACGGCGTCTGGTCGAACGGCGATCGCGTCGTGGTCTTGAACCACGTGCCCGCGACGCCGACTCGCGTTGCATTCGATCGCGCGGTGCTGCGCATGGATCCCAACCACGTCGCGCGCTTCTGGGTCGATCGACGGATCCGTGGTCAAGGCACGAGCCCGCGCGTGGCGTCGAGCCCGGAGCTCTTGCTCAAGGTCG
Organism: Sandaracinaceae bacterium; assembly: GCA_043752225.1. GTDB lineage: Bacteria > Myxococcota_A > Polyangia > Polyangiales > JAFGIB01 > JAYUYY01. Next base: position 3,349 of record JAYUYY010000358.1, read on the forward strand.
TATCCAAGCTGCGAGGCAGCATCAGCTACGTGCCGTCTTCAATGGTCATTCCCGCCGCGGGCGTGAAGGTCGTAGCGCGCGTGCGCAACGGAGAGGTGGTCGCGCCATGAATCGCACGACGCTCGCTACGTACGGCTCGCTGGCGCTGCTGATGGCCGCGATGCTGGCGGCTTGTCAGCCCTCCGATCCCTGCGATCCGGGCTTCAGAGAAGAGCTCAGCCAGTGCGCGCCGATCCCAGTCGATGCCGGCCGTGTCGATGCGAACGCAGGCGATGGCGAGGATGACGACGCGGGCGCCGAGCCCGCCGATGCCGCAGCCCCGACCGGCATGGACGAATGCGTTCCCGGTGAAGGCCCAGCTGCAAATTTCGGCGCGAGCTGCATGACCGACGACGACTGCGCGTGTCCCGCGCCGGTATGTCTACCGTCGCCGCTCGGCTATTGCTCACAGGTCCAGTGCCAGGACGATCCCGACACCTGCCCGAGCGGCTTCACGTGCTTCGAGGTGCCAGCGGCCTTGCAACAAAACGGCATCACGCACATCTGCCTGCGCATGGCGGGCTGAGCGGCGCTCACCGTTCGCGCTCCGTTTAGCTCAACGTGACGTCCGCCACATCCTAAGATCCAGCACCCGCAGCGCTGAGCGTGTGCTCAGCAATCGTCAGCAGCTCATCGAGTGCGACGGGCATGCGATGCCTGCAGATTGCGGTACCGGGTGTGAAGTTGCGCCTGAGCTCGACCTAGCGCGTCGAGCTCGGCTTCGGTGGATTCGAATCGGGGAGCCAACGCGCCCATCTGGAGCCCAATGAGGACCCGTTGCTCCGCGGTCAACGCGGCTGCGTCGCGCTCACGCACTGCGACGTCTTCTGCAAAAGCTCGACGGACGGCGTGCCAGTGCGCGAGCTCTCGTTGGGACCGCACGCGGCGAGCCTAGCACGGCGGTCGCGAGACACGCTGCGGCAGTGAGCCGATGGCGCGGCGCGATGATCAAGTGTGCTGGCGCGATCCAGGCTCCGGCTACCTGCGCCGCAACGTTTCGCCTTCCTGCGTCGCTTCGCCGATGCGGATCGTCGAGGTGCATTTCCCGCCGTCTGCGCGCGTGGCGTTCGAGAGCGGCGCGCGCGACGCCGTCGTGCACCAACAGGTGTGGATGCTCGAAGGCTCGATGGTGATCACGCTGGGCGCGGAGAGCCACCGCTTGCGTGAAGGCGATTTGTCTCGCGATGCAGCTCGATCGCCCGACCATGTTCCACAACCCGACACGAAAGCCCGCGCGCTATGCGGTGGTGATCGCGTCCGAGCCGTCGGCCAGGCGATGATTCATCCGCCTTGGCTCTTGCGACGTGTGCACGCGCTCGATGCGGCGCAGATCGATCGGCTCGCCGAGGTGTTGATCGACTGCACCGAAGGCGGTGCGTCGGTCGGCGTCATGCAACCGCTGTCGCGTGAGCGCGCGATCGCGTTTTGGCAGCGCGTTGCGCAAGGCGTCGTCGCAAGCGAGCGCGTGCTGCTCCTGGCCGAGGACGCAGACGGCATCTGCGGCACCGTGCAGCTGGTGTTCGCGCAGTACGAGAACCAACCCCACCGCGCGGACCTGTGCAAGCTGCTGGTGCATCGCCGCGCGCGCCGCAAGAGCTTGGGCGCCGCGTTGACGCGAGCCGCCGAAGAGGCCGCGTTCGAGCACGGCAAGGCGCTGTTGGTGCTCGATACCGCGTCCGGCGAGGCCGAACGCTTGTACGAGCGCCTCGGTTGGGTGCGCGTAGGCGTGATCCCGCGGTTTGCGCTCTTGCCGAATGGCGGGCTCTGCACCACGACGCTGTATTACCGAGATGTCAGCGACTAGAGTACGAATCGTGCGGTCCATTGGCTCAAGCGGAGTGTTCGAGCTGGTCGGTGGGACGCCGCTCGTGAAGCTCGCGCGTGTCGCGTCCGAAGGCGGCGCGGACGTCTACGCGAAGCTCGAGGCGAAGAACCCTTCGGGCAGCGTCAAGGATCGACCGGCGCTCGCGATGATCCGCGCCGCGGAAGCGCGCGGTGAGCTCGGACCCGGCTCGACGATCGTCGAAGCGACCAGCGGCAATACGGGCATCAGCCTGGCGATGCTCGCCGCAGTGCGCGGCTATCGCTGCGCGCTGGTGATGCCGGAAGGCATGTCGACCGCACGCCAAGCGACGCTGCGCGCCTACGGTGCGGAGCTGGTGCTGACCTCTGCGGAGCTGGGCATGCGCGGCGCAGTCGACGCGGCCGAAGCAATGCTGAGCCGCACCAAGAAGAGTTGGATGGCGCGCCAGTTCGAAAATCCTGCGAACCCGCTCGCGCACGAGCAGGCCACCGCGATCGAGATCTGGGAAGCGACCGACGGTCAGCTCGACGCGTTCGTCGCGGGCGTGGGCACGGGCGGAACGCTGACCGGCGTCACGCGCGGCCTACGCAGCAAAGGCGTCACGCCGAAGATCTATGCGGTCGAGCCGAAGTCGAGCGCGGTGTTGAGCGGTGGCAAGCCAGGCTTGCACGGCATCCAGGGGCTCGGCGCAGGCTTCGTGCCGCCAGTTCTCGATCGCACGCTGATCGACGAGGTGATCGTGGTCTCCGATCCGGAAGCCGAACGGATGGCGACGCGGCTCGCGCGCGAGGAGGGCTTATACGTAGGCCCGTCATCCGGTGCGAACGTGCACGCGGCGGTGAAGGTCGCGGCCGCGATGC
>JAYUYY010000359.1:0-6049 GCA_043752225.1 Sandaracinaceae bacterium
GCAAGAGACACTGGTCACCCAAGAACGTGCCGCACGAGCCGTAGTCGCTGCAGCAACCCCAGACCGGGCCGAGGATGCCGAGGTAGCTCGGGCATTGACCGTCGACTGACGGATCATCCGGCGGCTCGGTCGAAGGTACGATCGGTTGCGAGCCTCCGTCGATCTCCAGCGGCGGGCCAAAGCAGAAACCGATCGAGAAGGTATCCACGCCGCATAGGTTCGTCGGCAAGCAGCACGGCAAGCCGACTTCTGGATCCGGACATTCCGACGGATCGCACAGCTGTGGGCCAGGGCCCGCATCTGGCGGATCGGGAATGAACGGCGGGTTCGCGAAGCAGAAGATGTTGCTGGCGAACGGATCGAGACCGCACGTACCGAACGGCGTGCAGCACGCGTTGCCTACGCTGGGCGCCGGGCACTCGTCGAGATCGCAGACGTTGCCTTCACCGGGGTTCGCCATGCATGCGAGACCGACGCCGGTCGGATCAAAGCCGCAGGCACCGTTGGGCGCGCAGCACGCGATGCCCATGTCCGGCTCTTCGCATTGCGCGAGATTGCAGATGCCGTCGCCGATGACATCCTCGCCCGCGTCGCGGTCGTCGTCGTCGTCGTCGTCGTCATGACCGCGAGCCTCGAGCTCGTTGTCGTCATCGCCGCAACCGATCGCTATTCCCCCGAACAGCAGACACAAGATGATCGCTTTTCGCACTTAAGATCCTCCGCTCCCGACAGTGATTCGCACTGCAACTGGGAGTGGATAGTGCAGGTTTCGAACGGAGGGCGTCCAGTCTCCGGCAAACACACATGTGCTCCAAGCGCGCTCGTTAAACGCGACGAAGCTCGCATCGATGAAGCACTCGCTTCGCACGCACGCACGACGCTCGAACGTGAGCGACTCAGCTCGCTTCCGGTACCGGTCTACCGGTGAGCCACGCCTTCATCATCGCGTTGACGGTCTCGGGGTCGTCCTGCTGGACCCAATGCGAGGCTTGCGGGAGGTAACGCACAGTTAGGTCGCTGACGTGCTTCTCGGTGCCAAAGGTCAGCTCTTTGCCGAGCGCGATGTCTTGTTCGCCCCAAATTAGGAGCGTCGGGGTTTGGATCACCGGCGTGCCGCGCTTCTTCGCCATCCCGAACGCTCGGGGCAATGCGCGGTAGTAGTTGAGCATCGCGGTAAGCGCGCCGGGGATCGCTGCGTTCTTACGAAATACCTCGAGGACTTCCTCCGGGAAACGCTCTTTGCGAACCGCGCTGTCGCGAAATGCACGGCCGATGGCTCTGAAGTGGCCGAGCGAGAGCAGCGTTTCGGGCAGCTTCGGGATCTGGAAGAAGAAGATGTACCAAGACTTCATCAGCTGAGCGCGGGTGCGCAGGCCGCGCTCGAAGAGGGCCGGATGCGGCACGTTCATGATGATCAAGCGCTCGATCCGGCCGGGGCAATACATCGCGAAGCTCCACGCGATCACGGCGCCCCAGTCGTGCCCGATCAGCAGCACCGACTTGCTGCCCGAGGCCTCGATCAGATCCGCGACATCCTGCTCCAGCTTCTCGAACGTGTATTCGCTCACGCCGATCGGTCGATCGCTGTTGCCGTAGCCGCGCAGGTTCGGAGCCCACACGCGATAGCCGAGCTGCGTGAGCGCGGCGATTTGGTAGCGCCAGGAGTAGTTGCACTCCGGAAAGCCGTGCAAGAGCAACGCGAGCTTGTCTTGATTGCCGGTCTTGCTGTCAGCGATCGCGACCTCGAAGCGCAGGTTGCGCGTCTGGACGAGCTCGATTCGGGTCTCGGGCATGCTCATTGTGCGGGTGCCTTTCGTGCGGCTTTTTCGATGGGCTCGCCATCGAGGATGACGCCTTCGATCACGGCGGTGCCGTCTAGGATCCGCACGATCGCATAGCTTTTGCCGTTCTTGCTTACGCGAGCGTTTGCGGATGCTTCGCGGTAGGCGCGCTCGGCGGCGGGCGCGAGCGACTCCTCCATATAGTAGCGATCGAACGGCGGGGTTATGTGGATGCGCTTGTTCTCATCGGGCCAGTCGATCGTCACGCTAATGAAGAGGCCCGAGCTCGGGCGCTGCGACGTCACGTACTCGACGGCTGCGATCTTGTCGGGTCCAACGCGCAACACCGCGTAGCCGGGCTCGTACCACTGCGTCGGCAGTGCACCGCGCATCGGATGGGTCGCTTGCGAGAGCGCGAAGCCGAGCTGAACGTAGCGGCCGCGAAACGGATCGGCGGGATCGACCGGCGCGACCTCGAACAGGACTTCGTCGCCCTGCGAGAGCGTGCGCTCGTAGCGCGCGATACCGCTTGCGGCCGCTCCGAGCTGGAGCACGCAGAGAACGACGAACGCGATGCGGCTCGCTTTCGACAGCGGGCTCATGACGCGCTCTCCTTCTTGCGACCAAGCATGATGTTCACCGCCAAGAACGCGAGGCCGAGCAGCAAGAAGCCGACGCCGCGTGCGACGAAGCTCCATTCGGTATCGAAGAAGCGCGCGACGAAAAGCACTGCGAGCACGCCGAGGCCCTGATTGCTCGCGCCGGCCGATCGCTCGCGAATGCCGAGCGTGAACAGCGCGCCGCCGAGCAGGAGCATGATGAGGCTCACGCTCAACGCCATCGCGTCTGTGCTCATGCCGGCGCGTAGACCCACGTAGAGCAGCACGAGCAGCGTCAAGCTGATCAGCACCGAAAGGCCGACGCGCTCGCCTTCGCGGAAGACCGCAGGCGAGAGCGCCGCTGCGCCGGCGAGCGTGAGGAACGAGAGCGCGTGGCCCGCGATCATGACCCACGCGTCACCGCTGGGCGCGGAATGCAGCACGTCTTCGACCGCCTGCTCGAAGCTGAGCACCAGCAAGAGACCGAGCGCGCCGAGGCTTCCGACGATCGAGAACGCTCGGCGCAGCGCGCGCGCATCGTTCGTGTGCTCGAGCCGCGCGCCGAGCGCGATGAAGCAGCCAGCGAGGCCAGCGTAGAAGAGCAGGATTGCGCCGCTCCCGTCGACGCGCTCGACGAGCAAGCCGCCGCAGCCGATCGGGACGGTGATCACGAACGCCCAGCGCGCGAGCAAGACCAAGCCGCTCGCATCGGCTGCGCGCACCGACAAGCGCAGCGCCGGCACGACCGCGGCGATGATCGCGAGATAGAAGAAGCCGTGATCAAAGTCGTGCGCGCGCTCGAACGCGAGCCACGGCGATGCGAGCAGAACGAGCGTTGCGATGCTGTCCGCGCGCAGCACGTAGAGCAGCGGCAACGACAGCGCGATCCAAACCAGCAAGAAGTCGCCGAGCCGGCCGCCCAGGTTATAGGTCTGCGCGATCAACGCGATCGCGGCGCCGACCGAGAGCGCGAGCAACGCGCCGGTGCCTTCGAGGAACGCGCGCGAGTCCGGGCGGCGAAAGAGCGCATAGCCGGCGAGCCCTTGGACGATCGCGAGCTGACCGAGGCTGACCGCCGCGCGCATCGGCCGCGTGAGCTCGTCCCAGTTGTGCGCGAACAGCAGGATCACGCCCGCGCCGACCAGCAAGCAGCCGAGCAGCGCGAGCACGACCTTGCGGACGTTGCCGCGCTCGCTCGCTTCCGGCAGCGCATCGAGCGCGTAGTGCGCGCGCAGCCGATCGACCGCCGTGCGATCGAGCACCTCGGCTTGCACGAGGCTCGGCAACTCGTCGCGCAACCACTCGCGCTGCTCTCTCTGTTGTTCGAGTCTGGTGCTCACGCGTTCTCCACTCGATGGCGCCGTCGCGCCGGAGCTTGTTGTTCGTAGCGCCGCTGCGCGGGATTCGGTCGGTGCAGGGTCGCCGTTGCGCCGCCATTTGCCCACTTGTGCGCGCGAGGCGAGCGAGGGCTCTAGCCTATTGATGCCGGTAGGCCTAGCTTAGGGCTGGTGTGGGTAGGGCAAAGAGTTGGGTTTGGGCTGCTGCTTGGGTGTCTGGTTTGGGCGTGCGCCAGCGGTGCGCCTCCGGACAAGCCGCTCAATTTGAATCTCAACGACGGGTCGATCAGCGGCCAAGGCGGCAATAGCGGCGGGTCGGGTGGCTCGGGTGCGACCAGCGGCAACGGCGGCATGTCGGGTAGCGATGGCGGCGCGGGCAACGGCGGCATGTCGGGCGGCGACGGTGGCAGCGGCTCGGGTGGCGGAAGCGGCAGTGGCTCGGGCGGGACGAGTGGATCGAGCGGCTCGGATGGCGGCGAGCTCGACGGATCGACCGGCGATGCCGCGGGCGATCCCTGCCACGACCTGATGAAGAACGGCAGCGAGAGCGACACCGATTGTGGTGGCGATTGCGATGCTTGCCCCGACGGCGACACCTGCATCGACGACAGCGACTGCGACGGCGGCGCGTGCAACTCGAGCTTCGTGTGCCAAACGCCGGGCTGCGACGACCTCGAGCAGAACGGCACCGAGACCGACACCGATTGCGGCGGCGAGTGCGACACCAAGTGCGCCGTCGGCGATTCGTGCGCAGCGGATGGCGATTGCGCGACCGGCGACTGCGGTCCTGCGAACACCTGCGTGTGCGTGCCGGATGCGCCTGCCGATGTTTGCGGCGCGACCGAGTGCGGCATGAAGCCCAACGGTTGCGGCGCCCAGCTCACGTGCCCGTTCGCGTGCGGCAGCACCGAGATGTGCGAGAGCAACATGTGCGTCGCCGCGCCGAGCTGCGATCCCGACGCTTGCGGCGGCTGCACGATCTTCATCCAACAGGGGTGCTGCAAGTCCGACGACACGTGCGGATGTCGCGGCACGTTCGGCGGCAGCTGCAACTAAGCCCGTAGTGAGCTTCGCTCACCTTTAATCGAACGCGACGCCGATCGAGAGGCGGCCTTCGAGATACACCGGATGCAGCGGGCCGTTGAGGTCGGCGACCGCAGGGTTGCCGTTGCTCATCCCGGGATCCTCGAGCGCGATGTGCATCTCGCCATCGTCCGAGCAACCCGAGCGCGACGCGGTGTTCTCGCCGAGGTAGCAGCGTTGCTGTTGGTTGAGCTCGTAGCCGAGCCCGATGCCGCCGGCGATCGTGAAGAAACCAAAGCGCGTGTGCGAGCCGAAGTACGCCATCAAGCGGCGCTCGGTGAAGTCGACCTTGTCGAAGATGCCGAGCCGGTCCGAAGCGTTGTAGGTGAAGCCGTAATTGGTGAGCACGACGCGGATCACGTAGCCGCGCAGCGGCTCGCCGCCGGGCCAAAAGCCGACGCCGATGCTCGCGCCTGCGATCGGGCCGATGCCGTTCGAAGCTTGTGAGATCGCGTCGTCGCGACCGCTGAGGTTGAACGATGGCGGCTCGGAGTTTGCGACCAGCACCGGCACGATCTCGATCGTCATGAAGTCGAGCACGCCGACCTCGAGCTCAAAGCCGAGGCGGCCTTCGATCAACCAGTTGAACGGGTCGAGTCGGATCGAAAATGGTGGCACCTCGAAGTCGTCGCCACCGCGATTGTCGCTGTCGTCTTCGGGCTCGACGTACTCGGGATCTTCGTACGTGGGGTCTTCTTGACCGCCGTAGTGCGCGCGGCCATCGGCGCCGACTTGGCCGTCGTACTGCGGATCGATCGCGTACGGCTCGGGCGGCGGCGCGGACGGAGCTGCGGGCGGAGGCGCGGGTGGCTCGTCGAGCGGGGGGGCTTCAGCGGGAGCGGGAGCGAGTGCCGGATCGGAGGGCGGCGCGGGTGCAGGCGCTACCGGTGCTTCGTGCGCGGGCGCGGCTTCTACAGGTGCGGCCTGCGCGCGCGCGAGCTGCGTAAAGCCGAGCGAAGCGAGCGCGCACAAGATCGATCCGATCGCGATGAGCGAGCTGCGAGCTTTCATGGCGCGCAGCATAGCCCAAGGCACTGTGCGGATTCGCTCGCGCGCGGATGCGCTAGCGGCAGAGCTGCGGGATCTCAGCGAACTGGAGCTCGCAAAAGGTGGGGTCGCACGCCAAGAACACGTTGACCTCGCCGCAGCCGGGGACGAAGCCATCCCAGCCATCCACCGCGTCACAGCAAACCCCTTCCTGGACGAGCTCCCAGGAGAGCGTCTCGACGCCGTCGCAGTTGAAGTCGAA
>JAYUYY010000360.1:0-2283 GCA_043752225.1 Sandaracinaceae bacterium
GTTTCGAATCCAAAGAAGCGCAGCAACCGCCCGATGGGTGCCTACAGCCTCGGGCCCGCCCAACATCGCGCGGGCGTGCAATCGCGCATCGACAGCGGCGTCGTGCTGCGTAAGCGCGATCGCGCGATGGACGACGTGACCGCGCCGATCCCGGTGAAGGTGATCGACCCCGCGAGCGTGGCCGAAGCGCCGACCAAGTTGAACAAAAGGCCCGCCCCGAGCTCGAACCCGCCCGCTGCGCGCAGCTCTACAACGATCGCTCCGGAAGCTGTTGCGGTTTCCGCGCAGAGCGAGGACTCGCTCAAGGCTGCGATGACGCTCGCGATCGCCGAGCGCCGCTACACCGACGCGCTCAGCCACATCATCGGCTTGGTCGCGCTCAATCCTTTGGATCCGCGTTGGCCGCATAAGTACGGCGACATTTTGCGAACGCTCGGACGCACTCAAGAAGCAGCGGCCGCGTTTCGCCGCTCGGCGACGCGCTACGAAGCGAGCGGTTTCAGCGTACGCGCCAAGGCCATGCTGCGCCTCGCGGATGAGCTCGACGCTGCGGGCAATCCCGAGCTCAGCTGATCGACCGCGGCAGGTCTATCGCAAGCGAGCGGGTGTCCTCCACACGAACAACCCGATCCCGAGCGCGAACGTCAGCGCGACGCCGATCGAGAGCCCGAGCGCGAGGCGCGGATGCGCGCGCAGCTGAGCGACCACGTCCAACCGGTCGCGCACGGTGTCGCGCAGCTGATCGATGTTGGCGACGAGATCCGCGCGCTTCTCGGCGATCTCCTGTTGAAGCTCGAGCGCGTTGCTCGGATCAGCGCGATGTTGTGTGCGGCTCGTTTGCATCGTTGGTCACCTCGGCTTTGATTGCTTCGACCGTTCGGCTCGCTTCGCGCTTGGTGCGCGCCATGCTCGGCGCATCGCTTCGCAGTTGCTTGATGTACACGCCGGCGACAATCGCACCGCACGCCATATAGACAACCGACATGATCAGCATGCGCGCCCAGAGCGGCTCGATCAGCGGCTCGAGCGCGACGACCGCGGTCGCGCACGCGAGGCCCAACCCGATGATCGCGAGCACTCCACCCAGCACGATCGCAACCGCGTCTGCGAGCGGCTCCTTCAAGCCATCGATCAGCTCGAGCCGTGCGAGCGCCAGTTGATCCTCGGCGATCGCCTTGAGATCACCACCGATGCGCTGCACCAGACCCCCGACCCCGGGTTCGGCCTTGGGCGCCACATCACTCGTCGGAGAACGTTGTGCTTCGGTCATGGCTTGTGTCGAAGTACGCACGCTTCTCCGTGCGCAACGCTTCGTGTTCGATTTGAAAGATTAAGGATCCCAACTTAAATCGAGCGACCAGCGCTGTCCGGGCTCGTATTGAGCTTCGCCTACGAGGTCGTACGGGAAGCGCAGCTCGAGCAGAACGGACGCTTGGGTCTGCGATCGGCCTTCGGTCTCTTGGCCCTCTTGGGGCTCTTCACTGGAAGTTAGGATGCCCTCGATGTACGCGTCGGTGACTACGCCGCGCATGAACTTCGGGATCAGCCGGCGCGCGCCGATACCTGCGCGCAAGCTCGTGCTGTTCTCCCCGGTCTCGACGCCGAGCACCGGCACGAGCTCACCCAGCTCGCGGCGCGCGCCGAGCGTGAGCACGCCAGCGAGGATGCCGCTCGCCATCCCGCCGAGTTGATCTTGCACCGAGCTCTCGTCACCGCTGCCCGCGCGCGAGCCACTGGCCGCAGCGATTGCCTCGCCGGCGGTAACCGGCTGATCGTTGACGAAGAACTTCAAGGTCGGCTGACGCAGCGGGCCGTTGGCTTCGATCGCCACGCGATCGCCGCCGGGCGCGCGGCGCTCGGCGCGCAGCTGCAACACCGGCTCGACACCGTGACCGCCGACCAGCTCGATCCGCCCGCCCTTGATATCGAACATGTTGCCGACCAGCTGCACGACACCGCGTTGGATCTTCACTTCGCCCGCGACGGTCGGCCGCGTCTCGTTGAGCACGATGTTGAGCTTGGTGCTGACGAGCGCGCTGAAGTCATCGCGGCGCACCCAGAACGGCTCCGATGCGTCGAACACGATCTCGGTCGGCGGTGTGGGCGGCGCGTCGAGCTCTTTCTTTACCTCCGAGGGCGGCTCGTCCACGAGCAGGATCTCCGGATTGACCTCGAGCGATTGGATGCCACCGAGATCCGCGGTGGTCATCTCGATGATCGCGCGCGACAGCTTGAGGCGCGCCTTGTGCGACTTGGGCGTGAAGTCGGCGCGCGCGCTCAGCC
>JAYUYY010000361.1:0-6039 GCA_043752225.1 Sandaracinaceae bacterium
CGAGCCGTTCGTCGATTCGCTCATGGCCGCGACCACCGCGGGCCTGACGCCGACCTCGCCTGCGCTCGAAGGCGCGATTGAGCGCGCCGCTGCGCATGCGCTCGAGAACCCGATGCGCCGCGCGGTCGTCGTGCTCGCGACCGACGGTCTCCCGACCGACTGCGCGCCGATGGGAGTAACCACTACTGATCAAGCAGTGCAGGCCGTTGCAGATACAGCAGCGCGAGGCCTTGCCGATGCGCCTTCGATCCGCACCTACGTCATCGGCGTATTTGCGCCGGAGGAAACCGTGGCGCTCGAGAACCTCGACACGATGGCGGCGGCAGGCGGTAGCAAGCACGCGTTCATCGTCGACCCCGGAGCGGACGTGGCGATGCAGTTGCTCAGCGCGCTCGATGAGATCCGCGCCGGCACGCTGCGTTGCGAGCTGCAAGTACCGGCCGCGCCCGAGGGTCAAACGCTTGCATTCGATCGCGTGAACATCGAGCTCAAGTCGGGCGCGCAGACGCGCACGCTGCTCTATGTCGAAAACGCGAGCGGCTGCGAAGGAGTCGACCTGGGCTGGTATTACGACGTGGATCCGGCGACCGGCGCGACCCCGACCACGATCCAGATCTGCGAGAACAGCTGCGCCGAGGTCCAAGCCGAGGGCAGCGAAGCGACGCTCGAGATCCGTCTCGGCTGCGCAACGATCCGGCCCGACTGAAACCCGACTGAAGCCCGACTGAGAAGGAGAACCGGAGCAAAATCCTGGCCCGCGTCGGAAAGCGCTGGCGGCTGGCCGTGCGGCAGCGAAACTTCGAATTGCCTCATGGCCAAATCAGGGGATTCCGTGCAACTTCCAGACTTTCTATACTGCGCGCGCCCCAACCACCTGGGGTACTCGCTCGCCCTTCGGGGCCTCCTGATATCCGCGCCGTGAGGGCACCCCCTCACCCCGCATTGAATTTCCCATCTCGAAAGGCGCCCCGTGTCGGCGATCCCACCCCTGCTCCGCGCGGAGCTTGACCGCTTCGCAGCCCGTCATCGGCTGACCAACCGCGAGCACGATGTCCTCTTCCTGCTCGTGACCGGTATCGGCACCGTGCCGGATATCGCAGGTCAGCTCGAGCTCAGCCAAAACACCGTCCACAACCATTTCAAGAACATGTTCCGGCGCACCGGTACGAACACGAAGTCCGCTCTAATCGGATTGTTCGTAAAGGAAGCGATGGAGCGCCAGGTGGCCGCCGAGGCGTTCTTTCGGCGACCGCGCGTGCTCGTGCTCGATCCCGATCCGCACGAACGCGAGCGGATCGCGGATGCGCTTCGCGAGCACGGCCTGCACGCCATGATCGAAGCCGACTCGACCCGCGTGCTCGAGCGCGTAGCGCAAGAGCGGGTGGACATCGTGCTGGCCGAGGTGTCGCTTCCGGGCAGCGCCGGGCGCGGCGTGCTTGACGACGTGCGCAGCCGCTTGGGCCGACATCCGATCGTCTTGCTCACCGGCTCGCTGCACGACGCCAATCGCAGCGAGTGGCGCGCGCGCGGCGCAGGTGACGTGATCGAAAAGCCGTGGGACCCGGATCGCTTGGTCTTCACCGTGATGGAGCACTTCGCCGACTCGCCCTACGAGCGCAGCCGTTTGCACCGCGTCGAGACCGACATTCGCGGTCGCGTCGCAGAGCAAACCGACGTCGCGCTGCGCAACGTGGGCTTTGGCGGCGCCTTCTTGGCGCTGAACGAGCGCGCTCTGCGGACGCCCGAGCAGCTCGCGCTCGGCACCCGCGTGCAGATCGCATTTGCGCTCGAAGAGCCCGAGCCGATCCAGGTCCAGGGCGAAATTCGTTGGCGGCGCGCATCGAAACGACCCGGTACAGATGCGGGGATCGGCGTGCAATTCGTCGACGTTTCCGACATCGCCCGCGGCCGTATCGAGACTTTCGTGCGCAAACAAAAGCTGATCGGCTTCGTGCCGCTCGCGCAAGAGCGCCTTGCCCTGACCCGCATGATGACCTAGCGGGCCTGAGGCTCTGTCACGCGTGGTCTAGCCAGTTGGAGCTAGCCACACGTGAAGCCAAGCGTGAGCCACCGTGAACTAGCGGCGCGCGTAAAGAACGCGCTACCTTCGCGAAAGTGGTGGAGGGTCAGGGTCATAAGAGCCGGAAGAATCCGCGCGCTCATGTGGCGCTCGTGGCGCGTTATCGCAGCCCGACGGCATTCGAGTTCGTGGAGGAGGCCTGTAGCGATCTGTCTTCGGGCGGAATGTTCATTCGCTCGCCCTCGCCTGCGCCGGCCGGCACGCTGCTCAAGCTCGAGTGCGACGTCGATGACGGTCAGGGCCTGATCCGCGCGGTCGCTCGCGTGGTTTGGATCCGCGAGCGCGACGCCGCCGAAGAGCCCCGCGGCATGGGCGTGAAGTTCGTGAAGCTCGAGCCGGGCGGCCGTGAGCTGATCGCCGCGGTGCTCGAGAGCATCGGCGGGGACGAGGGCTTGGGCGTGCAAGCACGCATCTCGACCGTCCCGCCAGTGCGCGAATCGGCGCCAGCGTCGATGTTAAGCTCCTCGATATCGGGATCCGCGTTGGGACCGATCCTCGGCGCAGCTCCGCTCGAAGCCGATTCGTTCAAGCCCGATTCGTTCAGGAAGGGAGACTCAACTCCGAGTCAGGTCGCATCGGTCGGTGAACAGCGTCCGGTCGAGCAGACCGAGCGCGCCGACCGCATGACCATGCCCGAGCCGCTCTCGGGCGACATCGCGGCTACCCTCGCTGCAGCCGATCGCGCGAGCCAAGCCGAGCCTTTCGCGGAGACGAAAACTGCAGCCGCGGCGAGCCCGGCGGTCAAGCTGACCGCAGCCGCGACCGCGCCGACGATCACCACCGTCGCGCCGCAAGCAAGCAATCAGGTGCGCTCCGGCGTGCCGACCCATCGCCCTTCGGCGCGTCGCGGTGTGGACAAGCAAGCGATCGCGATCGGTGCCGCGCTGCTGGTCGCCGTCGCGCTCGTGGCCGTTTTCGCACGCCGCGATGCACAGCACGGAAGAGAGAGCGCGACGCGCAGCACGAGCGCCGAGCCGGCCGCAACAGCACCGTCGCCCGTGCTCACCCAGGCCACAGCGCACGTTCTGCAGCTCACCACGTTGCCGGACGCCGCGCGCGTGACGGTGGGCGATCGCGTCGCGATGAGCCCGGTGACGCTCGAGCTCGGATCGCTTACCGCGCCGATCGAAGTGCGCGCCGAAAAAGACGGCTTTGAATCGGTGACGACCGCGATCGAGCTCGATCGCTTCGTCGAGCAAGACGGTAAACGCGTCGCGCACGTGACGTTGGCGCTGCCGGCGTTGCCGAGCGTCGAGCCGGCTGCGCTTGCACCGACGGTCATGCCGACCGCAGCACCGGAAGAAGCGGCACCGCCTGCAGTCGCTGCGCCCGTGGTCGCAAGCAAGCCGCGCGCTCGAGCGGCGCGCCGGCCTGTTGCGCGACCGAGCACGTCTGTACCGAACGCGCCTGCGACTGCGGAGCCGGTTCCGAGTCTTGCAGCCGATGCGCCCGCAGCGACGCCTACTTCCGCTGCGCCGGAAGCCGCGAGCGCACCCGCTGAAGCTGCGCCCGCCGTTGCACCTGCTCCGGCACCGCCTGCTGCCCCTACCCCCGAAGCCAAGCTCTCTGCGCTCGACACCGCGCTCGCGTGCTTGAGCCGCGGTGACAACGCATGCGTGATCAGCGCGCTCGAAGGTAAAGCCAGGAGCCCGCGCGAGATGGAGCTCTTGATCGAGACCTACCGCGCGACCGGCCAAGCAGACGCCGCGACCCGCACGATGCGCGCGTACGTGGAGCGCCATCCGAACGAGCGCCGCGCCGCGACGTACGCCAAACAGCTCGAATAGCGCGCAAGGAATCCCTTGGGATTCTGGTGAGATGCACCGGCGTTGCAGACGAATTGGCTTCGCGGCGTTCGGCTTTCTACAATTGCCGGCATGACGCGCGACGAGCTTCGAGAAGCCTTGCTTTCGGTGATGGAGCGCAAGGTGCACTGGGCCTGGCCCGCGTTTACGACCGGAGTCGTGCCGAAGGAGCGGCTGCACATTCATCTCGAGCAGGAGTACGCGACGTACGTGCGCGATTTCCCGTGGTTGATCGGTCGTGCGTACGCGCAATGCCCCCTCGCCGAAGTGCGGCGCGAGCTCGCGGAGAACTTATACGAGGAGGAGACCGGCGGCCTGATCGCGGGTCGACCGCATCCCGATCTGTTTCTCGAGTATCCGCGCGGGCTCGGCATGGATCTCTCGCGCTTCGAGCACGTGCTGCTCTTGCCGCGCGCAGCGCGCTTTCGCGCCGTGCTCGATGAAGCGACGACCGACAACGGCTGGGAAGTCGCCGCCGCGGTGACGACGATCTTTCTCGAAGGCACGAGCCACGAGCGCGGCGAGCTCGACGCGACGATTCCCAAGCGTCCTGCGCCGCGGCTCTCGGAGCATCCGCTGGTGAAACACTACGGACTGCCTGTCGAGCACTTGGCGTTGACCAAGGCGCATCGCCAAGTGGAAGGCGACCATCGCCAAGCCGCGTGGCGGGTGGTGCTCGATTTCATCCAACCGGCTGCGCGTCCGCGCGTGGTCGCGTTCATGGAAGAGTCGCTCAGCGCATGGCTCGCGTACCGCGACGAAGTCGCCGAAGCCTGTGGCTTGCGCCAAACGCTCAGCGGGCATCCGGCGCCGCTGCATTGAGTCTGAGGCTCGAGATCGAGCGAGCACCTTGACTGCGAACCCTTGACTGCGAACAGGCGTGCGCGGCATAACTGCCAGCGTCCATGTTCGAACGCGCCACAGTCAGCGTCCTCGTAGCGAACGTCTCGGTCCTCGTGACCGTCCTCGATCTCGTTACCTGCGCGCTCGGCTGAGGCTGCTTCGAAGAAGCAAAACCCTGCCGGGCGCGAGCCGGCGGGGTTTTCTGCTTTTGGAGCTCTCCGTCGACCGCGCGCTTGCAGGGCCTAATCCCAAGAGGCCCCATGACTGCAGCGATACGATCGAACGAATCGAAGCCAAACGGCGCGGACTATGTGATCGCGTTTCTCCTCGAGCGCGGCATTCGACGCGTCGCCGGGATGCCGGGCGGCGCGATCCTACCGCTCTACGACGCGCTCGCGCGCAGCACGCTTTCGCATGTGCTCGTGCGACATGAACAAGCCGCCGGGTTCATCGCGCAAGGTGCCGCGCGCGCTTCGGGCAGACCCGCAGTTTGCTTTGCGACCTCGGGTCCCGGCGCGACGAACCTGATCACGGCGCTCGCCGACGCGAAGATGGATTCGGTTCCGCTGATCGCGATCACCGGACAAGTGCCGACCTCACTGATCGGCACCGACGCCTTTCAGGAAGTCGATATCGTCAGCGCCGCAAGGCCGGTCGTGAAGCACGCGGAGCTCGTGCGCGACGTCCGTGATCTGCCGAGCGCCCTTGCGCGAGCGTTCGAGCAAGCGACGACGGGCAGACCGGGACCGGTGCTCGTCGACATTCCGAAAGACGTGCAGCAAGCGCCGTTCGCCTTTGCGTTGAATCGCAATGGCTCACGCACCGAAGCAGCCGCGACGCGCAGCGCGCTTCGTCCGACGAGCGCGCAGATCCGCGCGGTGCTCGCCCTGCTCGAAGCGTCCGGACGGCCGGTGCTCTATCTCGGCGGCGGCGTCGTGCAGTCGGGCGCGCACGCGCTCGTCGCGGCGCTCGCAAAGGCGCAAGACTTCGCCGTGACCGTCACGTTGATGGGGCTTGGAGCGTTCGATCCCGGCGATCCGCGCTACCTCGGCATGCTCGGCATGCATGGCGCGCCCTACACGAACATTGCGCTGCACGAGTGCGACCTCTTGTTCGCGATCGGCGCGCGCTTCGATGATCGCGCGACCGGCAAGCTGAGCGAATTTTGCCCGCGCGCGAGCGTGATCCATGTCGACATCGATGCGCGCGAGCTCGGCAAGCTGCGCACGCCGCTGCTCGGCATTCAATGCGATGCCAAGCTGTTCCTGCAAGCGTTGATGGCAGAGCTGGGATTCCGGGCGCGTCCGGATT
>JAYUYY010000362.1:0-2275 GCA_043752225.1 Sandaracinaceae bacterium
ACGCGATGTGCTGATGGAGCGCGCACCCAAGGATTGGGATCTCGCGACCAGCGCGACGCCCCAACAAGTGACGGAGTTGTTTCGTCGCGTCGTGCCCACGGGAATCGCGCATGGAACGGTAACCGTGGTGCTCGGCAATTCTTCCTTCGAGGTGACCACGCTGCGCGGGGAGGGTGGTTACTCCGATGGCCGGCGGCCCGATCAGGTGTTCTTCATCACCGACATCGAGCGCGATCTCGCGCGCCGCGACTTCACCGTGAACGCGCTCGCGTACGACCCGCTCGAGGATCGGCTGATCGATCCGTTCGGCGGCCTCCACGACATGGCGGCGCGCGTGCTGCGCACGGTCGGTCGCGCCGAAGAGCGTTTCGGCGAAGACGGCCTACGCGTGCTGCGCGCCGCGCGCTTCGTCGCGACGCTCGAGATGAGCATCGAGCCCGAGACCAAGCAGGCGATCACGCGCTCGCTGGATGCATTTCGACGCGTTTCGCCCGAGCGCGTGCGCGAAGAATGGATGCGCGCCTTTGCGGCTCGCACGCCGTCGAGCGCGTTCGATCTGATGCGCGAGACCGGCATTCTCTCGGTCACGTTGCCCGAGCTGGTCGAGCAGCACGGCTGCGAGCAGAACCGCTACCACGCGTACGACGTGTGGACGCACACGATGCAGTGCATGGATGCCTGCGATCGCGGCACCGTGCACCGGCTCGCCGGACTGTTGCACGACATCGGCAAGCCGAAGACGCGCGAGCGCTCGGAGAAGACTGGCGACTACACGTTTTACAATCATGAGCATGTCGGCGCGCGCATGGCCGATACGTTCTTGCGCACGTACAAGTTCTCGACCGACGAGCGCGAGCACGTGGTCGAGCTCGTGCGCCATCACTTGGTTTGCTACTCGAGCGACTGGACCGATGCCGCGGTGCGGCGCTTCGTGCGGCGCGTCGGTCCTGCGCGCATCGAGGATCTGTTGGCGTTGGCACACGCCGACGTGCTGGCGAAGGGCAAGCCAGTCGACGACGAGCGCGCGGGCCTGCGCGAGCTGCGCGAGCGCATCGATCGCGTGCTGGCCGAAGGCGCCGCGATGGGCACCAAGGACCTCGCGGTCGACGGCAAGGATGTGATGGACACGCTGCGCGTTGCGCCCGGCCGCATCATCGGTCGCGTGCTCGAAGAGCTGTTGCAGCGCGTGACCGACCAGCCCGAGCTCAACGAACGCGAGGCGTTGCTGCGCGAGATGGAAGTGGTTTACGCCGAGCTCGCCAAGGAGCCGGCCTCGTGAGCGGCTTCATCGATCTGCACTGCCATTACTTGGCCGCGGTAGACGACGGCGTACGGACCGAGGCCGAGGGCGTGCGCTTGTGCCAAGAGCTGGCGCGCATCGGTTACGCGAAGGTCGTCGCGACACCGCACATGCGCAGCGACATGTTCGACAACGACAAGCCCACGCTGCAAGCGGCGTTCGCGCGCTTCGAGGCGGCGCACGCGGCGAGCCCCGGTATGCCTGCGCTCGGCCTGGGCGCCGAGCACTTCTGCGATGACGCGTTCTTCGCACGTTTCGAGCGCGGCGAGGCCTTGCCGTATCCAGGCGGTCACGCGGCGCTGGTCGAGCTGCCCTCCGAGCATGTGCCGGTGAAGATCGAGCAGCGGCTCTTTCGCATGTTCGTCAAAGGCGTGCGGCCGGTGCTCGCGCATCCCGAGCGCTGCGCGGGGCTCTTTCGCTCGACCTCACCGATCGCGAAGCTGCTCGAGATGGGCACGCTGCCGCTGCTCGATCTGATGTCGCTGACAGGCAAGTACGGCAACACGCCCAAGCGCACCGCGGAGCGCATGCTGCAAGAGGACATCTACTTCGCGGCGTGCAGCGACACGCACAAACCGGAAGACGTCGCGATCGTGGCGCAAGGCATCGAGCGGCTGGAGAAGCTCGCCGGAAAGAAGCGCGCGCAGGTGCTGCTGGCCGAGCATCCGCAACGCATCCTCGAAGGCAATTTCGATCTATGAACGAGCCTCTCGTTGAGCCCGCTGCACCGTTCGACAGCGGAAGCGCGTCACCCGAGCCCGACCAGCGATCACTGCTCGCGCGCATCGCACCCAAGCTCGTGCTCTCGATCGCGCTCGGCAGCTTGGCTGCGTGGGTGGTGACTGCGGGTGGCGTGCCGCTCTTGCCGAGCCGCGCTGCGTTCGAGCACCTCGCGCCCTGGACGATCCCGGTTTACCTGCTGAGCTTGTGCGCCGTGCATTTCTTTCGCGCGAGCCGCTGGCGCTTCTTGATCGC
>JAYUYY010000363.1:0-2272 GCA_043752225.1 Sandaracinaceae bacterium
CGCAAGCGCGCGGATTTGTTGAGTAGTCTCGTCGAGGATCGGAATGCCCGCCGCATCGCCGAGCGCCCCCATCGCGGTGCCGTAAGAATCCAGGCCCTCGATCGTGCCGGCCGCATCACCTGCGATCACCGCCGATACCAGCTGATCGGATTCGCGACCAAGCGCGGCCATGCACGCGCGGTGCTTGGCAGGATCGCTCTTCGCGAGCGCGGCGACCGCCAAGAGCATGTCGCTCGTGCGTACGGCGCGGCCGGTCCACACCACGACCAGCGGCACCTCTTCGGGCCACAGGATCGAGTGCGTCTCGACCGTTCCTTGCACACGCCCTTGACCGCGGCCCGAGCCGCTCTTCGCACCCGCAGATGCGCCCGCGCTGTTGCTCAGCCGACGAAAGCGCACGAAGCCGCCGAGCACCGAAGCCGCGACGTCCGCACCGCTGCCGTCGGGCGCGATCGAGCGATGGCCTTCGAGCGCGACCTCGAGGATCTCGGCGCGTACCGAGGGCTCGCTGATGTCGCGACCGTTCGCCGCGAAGACCGCTCCAGCGACCGCCGCGGCGGCTGCCGCGGATGATCCCAACCCGAGCTTTTGTGCGCCGTCGCCGCTGCCCGCGCGCAGCTGAGTCGTATCGATGTCGATCTCGCCGAGCACGCTGCCGACGCGTGCTTCCGCGAGCATGCGCGTGGCGAGCACTTCCATCGGCACGGTCATGCTGGTGTGCGCGGCCGCAGCGTTGGGGCGCGGCGCGAGCGTCACGTACGCGCGCCGGCCGACCGCGGCGACGATGGCCTCTGCACCATCGAGCACCGCGTACTCACCCGCGATCATCAGCTTTCCCGGAGCGCTAACCCGAACCATGGCGCCGAGCAGAGCACGCGAGCCTCACCACCGTCTAGCGCGCGTTCAGTCCGGAAGACCGTAGGCGTGGATCTCGTTGTTGGTCAGCGCGGTCGCGTCGAGCGGGTAGCTCAGGCCGCTCTTTACGATGACCATGCCGTCTACGATCGAAGCGCCGCCGGCTGCGATCGTGCCGCCGGTCTCGAACATGTTGAGCATGTCGCCGGTGGCTGCGTTGTAGAGGTGCAGCTCCGTGCCTACCGGCACCGTGAGCACTCCGTTCGCGACGGTCAGCGTGCCCCACACGAGCTTGTTGAGCGTCTTGGGCGGCCACGCATCCATGCCGTCGGCCGCGTTCATCGCGTGCAAGATCGAGCTCGCCGGCGCAGGCAACGGCTGATTCGAAGCGACATAGAAGCGATCGCCGTCGAACGCGCCGTTGTTCAGCATGCCGCCGTTGGCCGGCGAGTGTGAGCTGCTGAGGTCTTCACGGTTCCAAATGATCTCACCGGTCACGCGATCGAGCACCCAAAACGCCGAGCCCTTGTCGCCCGCGGCGACGACCTTGCGATCGCCGATGTTCGCGAGGATCGGGTTGGCACCGAAGTCGGTGTCTTGGCTGCCGCCTGCGAGGCCGAGCACCCAAACGTCGCCCGCGCGGACTTGCTGTACCCATTCGCGGGTACCGTCCGCGATGTTGATCGCATGAAAGGCGTCCGAGTTGGGGCCTGCGACGCGGTAGTTGTTACCGGTCGTGGCGAACACCATGCTCGCGTCGAGATCGACCGAGACGGTCGACCAAACCATCGCGCCGTTCTCCATGCCCTCGGTCGTCTTGTAGGACCAGATGCTGTCGCCGGTTTCGGCATCGAACGCTTCGACGCCACCGTGGCTCGAGCTTTGGATCGGCTCCGCGACGAAGATCTCGTTGCCGGTGCAGTGACCGACGAAGACCTTGCCGCCCGCGACGATCGGCGAAGACGTTCCGTCCGCGCCCGACTGCGCGTAGGTCTGAACGGGACCCCAGAGCACGTCACCGGTTGCAGCGTCGAGCTTGTAGAGGTTCGCGCCCGGCGTGGTGTGCGCGTAGATCGCGCCATCGGCATACGCGAGCGTTGCGGTGCCGGTGATGTTGGTCTTGGCCCAGACCATCGTGCCCTCTTGGAGATCGATCGCGTACGTGCCGCCGGTCGCCATCACGAACACTTTGCCTTCGGCGACGACGGGCGATCCGGGCGGATAGCCGGCGACCGTGAACACCCACTTCTCGGTGAGCATCGGCGCGTTCTCGACCGTGAGCTTGGTCTCGAAGGGGTTGTGATAGTTGTTGTTTTGGTCGTAGCCCATCATGGCCCAGACCGCGGGGTCGCCCGCGCCGCCGGTGCCTGCGCCGCCGTCCGCGCCGCCCGCGCCAGCACCGCCATTGCCGGCGCCC
>JAYUYY010000364.1:0-6015 GCA_043752225.1 Sandaracinaceae bacterium
GGTACGCTCGCAACGGTCGGCGACGCCGGCAGCGCAGCACCGCCACCGCGGCTCGCGAAGTAGCGCGCGATCGCGACCTCCTCGGCCAGCAGCTCGAGCGACTCGCCGGCGTTTTGCAGCGCGCGATCGAGCGCCTCGTAGAAGTTGGGCGAGGAGCGAACGCGATCGGCCTGCTGGCTCTTCTGGCGCGTGAGCTGCCAAAGCTCGCGGATGAAATCCCCGCTGCCACCGTCGTGCCGGCGCGAGGCCACGATCAACGCGAGCAATGCGTTCGTGCGCGACGCGCTGGCGGTATCCGCGATGAAGACGTGCTCGCGTGATGCGACGCCGACGCCGAGCTCCGGGCTCAGCTGCGCAGCATCAATCGCGTCCGCGCAGCCGTACATGCCGGTCGCGAGGAACGCTGCGAACGCGGCGACCGGCTCGGTCGCGATCGCGGCTTCGGCCGGATCCTGTGCGCGCAACCCAGCCTCGGCGAGCGCTTGCACGGCGCACGCGAGCCGGCGCGATGCCGGGGCGCGCGGGCTGAGCCGAGCAAAGCTGGTCGCACCATCGAGCTCGGTCTGCGGCAGCAAGCCATCGACACCCGCATTCGCACCGCCGGCCTGCGCGCTCTCTGCCTCCTCCAAGTACACGTCGAGCTCGATCGTCTCGGCTTGGCCTCCGTCGGGCGCCGGCAACGGCCAACCGTTCGCGTGCAGCCAGTCATAGGCCTGCTCGAGCGCGCCGAGAATCTCGAGGCTGGGGTCGGCTGCGTCGCCCGATCGCACGCAAAGCGGCCGCTCGATCGAGCAAATCGCGACTGGCAGCTCGGGTCGCACGTCCTGTGGGTAGGGAACCGTAGGCCCCTTCGGCGCCATGCTCTCGATCATGAAGCGGGCGACCGCATCAATAGAGTCTTGCGTGCCTTGTTGGCCGTCGGCTTGTCCGTCAGCTTGGCCCGCGGCGGGCGCGGCGAGCCGCAGCACGGCCCAAGCCGCGAGCAGCGAGCTCGTCAGTCGCGAACGCTGCCCTCGACCAGGCCGGCAAGAACGCACAAGCCGAGAACAAGCCGTGCTATCCGGGAGGAGATTTGACACGGTTGCTTCCGAACACTTAAACCATCTTTCATTCTTTTAGCGAGAGCGACCTACGCGGCGCCGCTGTGAAAGCAGCCGCAGTCGCCCGCTCCGACGAAATGGGCCGATGACCGACACCAGCTTCGATCCGGGCGGTTTCTTCCAGTTCGACCTGGCGCAGGGCAACGTGCGCTCGCGCGGCGGCACCCGCGTGCTGATGCTCTCCGAGGGCGCCTTGGCACCGCTGATCCAAACCGCGGTCGCAAGCGGCGATCTCACGGCGGTGCGAACGCTCGGCGGTCAGCTCGGGCAGATCGTCGCGGGCTCGCTGCCCGGTCCGGCCGGCGGCCTGACTCCCGCACAAATTGTCACCCACGCCGGCGGCACGATGGCGCTCTTCGGCTGGGGTCGGCTCAAGCTCGAGCAGTGGGGCGATGCGCTCGTGCTGCAGGTCGACGGCTTGCCGCCGCTCGACGCCGATAACCTCGCGGTCGCCGCGCTCTTGGGCGGCCTCTTTTCGACATTGAGCGGGATTGAGGTGGCATGCGTGCCGCTCGCGCGCTCGACCAAGTACATGATGGTCGACCCGACCGTCGCCGAGCAGGTCTGGGTTTGGTCGCGCGAAGGCGACAACCTCGCCACCATCAGCTCGAAGCTGCGCGCAGGCGGAGAACGATGAGCACACAACAGGTCGGTCGCTTGCAGTCGCTTTTGTCGCGCGTTCAAGAGAATCGCGGCAAGCCGCGCGTCTGCGCTTCGCGCGCTGAGGAGCCAACCAACTTCGGGACATTCCCGGGCGTCGGTTCCAATGGCGCGCAGCAGTACGCCGTGATGGCGTCCACTCAGGACGTGATCGAAACGTCGCCGCCTCCGATGATGTCGCAGCCGATGTCGCAGCCGCTCGCGCAGCAGCCCGTCATGCGCGGTCCGGCGCGCGGCCCTGCGGTTGCGAGCGCGGCGAGCTCAGGTGCTCCGACCAGCCGCGAGCCGTTCGCGGAGAGCCTCAACGCGCCGGAGCACGTGACCGCGAAGATGACGCGCGGCTCCATGCCCTCGAACGAGCCGCGGCCCATGCCCGCGCGGCCGCAAGGCTCCGCCGGTGCGACACCGCTCGAGATGGCGCTCGAAGGTGAAGTCGCTCGCGCCGCCGCGCAGACCGCGCCGGTGCCGTCCGAGCCGTTCGCGCCGGCCATGCCGCAAGGGCGTGTGCTCGCCGACCCCGCGCCGCCGACGGTGACCCGCGCGATCGCGCAAGCGGTGACCAAGCATCCCCCGACGACCGGCCACACGTTCGGCGAAGTGCTTCGCCGCTCACTCGCGCTCAGACCGCGGTAGAGTCCGCGACGCTGTTCCGCGCTCTTCCGTGCGAAGACGCTCGCGCGCCAAACCAACCATGCTGCTCACCATCGACGTCGGCAATACGCACACGGTGCTCGGTCTGTACGACGGGCCCAAGCTCATCCACCACTTCCGCATCCAATCGGATCGAAACCGAACCGAGGATGAGCTCCACGTCCTGCTCTCCACGCTGGTGCACATCGCCGGCCTCGAGCCTGCGGACGTCGACTGCAGCATTCTCGCTTCGGTCGTGCCGGCGCTCACCGATCGCTTGGTGCGCTCGGTGCAGCGCGCGTTCGAGCACGAGACCGTGGTGGTGGGTCCCGGCATCAAGACCGGCATGCCGATCCTGTACGAGAACCCGAAAGAGGTCGGCGCCGATCGGATCGTGAACGCGATCGCCGCGTTCGAGCGCGTGCGCTCCGGCGTGATCGTCGTCGACTTCGGCACCGCGACCACCTTCGACTGCATATCGAACCGCGGCGAGTACCTCGGCGGCGTGATCGCGCCGGGTATCACGCTCAGCGCCGAAGCGTTGTTCGCGCGCGCGGCGCGCTTGCCCAAGATCGAGATCGCGCGCCCGCCGCACGTGCTCGGCCGTAACACCGTGCACGCGATGCAATCGGGCCTGGTGTTCGGATACGTGGGCTTGGTCGACGGAATCGTGACGCGCTTGCAAGCCGAGATGGGCTACCCGTGCCGCGTGCTCGCGACCGGCGGCGAAGCGCGCATCATCGCGCCCGAGTCGAAGACGATTCAGGAGACCGACGAGTTCCTGACCCTCGAAGGCCTGCGCATTCTATTCGAACGGCAACGCTAGCGTTGCCGGGGCTGCACGCGTTGGCGTGGGCTCAGCCGGCGCGCATCAGAAAGACGATGCCGGCGACGCTGACTGCGATCACGACCGCGGCGAGCGCGTAGATCAAGAGGTCGGTGTCGAGGTTGCGCTTGTCGCCGGTCTCCGCGCGCGCAGCACGCGACGTCCGTGCAGACGCGGGATCGATTGTCGACGCTTCGACCGTCGCGGTCGGTAGCTCGCTCGGCGGCGTCGAGGGCGTGGGCATCGGACGATCGGGCTCTGCCATCAGCGCGATCAGCGGTTGATCGGCGGGCTCTTCGAACAACAGCCGCGTCTTGCCGAGCATCAGCTCGTCGCCATCGCGCAAGCGCCGGTGCTGCACGACTTGGCCCTGCAAAACGACGCCGTTCTTGCTCTCTAAGTTCTTGAGCGTCACGCCATCGAGATCGCGCACCAGCTCGGCGTGCTCGCGCGAGACATCCGGATCGGCGAGCACGAGCTGACAGGTTTCCGCGCGACCGATCCGCAAGCGCGCGGGCGGCTCGCCGATCTCGACGCTCTTGCCGACCTGTGGACCATCGAGGATCACGATGCGCGGTGCGCCGAGCTGCGCGCCGCGCTGGGACGCGCGAAACAAGCGCCGCGCCAGCTCCGCGGTGCGCTCGGCCGTCACCGTCTCGGTGGTCAGGCGCGAGCCTTCGAACACGATCGCGTACACGCCGATGTCGAGCCGATCGCCATCGCTCAGGCGCTTCTTGCGTCCCGGCACGAGCTTCTCGCCGTTCACGCGCGTGCCGTTGGTCGAGTCGCCATCGACCACGACGTAGCCCTCGCTCTCGAGCCGGATCGCCGCGTGCTGATCGCTCACCGAGGTATGCGGCAAGCGCACGTCGGCACCGGCGCCGCGCCCCAAGGTGATGCGCGCTTGTTCGAAATCGAAGCGCAGCTCCTCCGCGAGCGGCCGCCCTTCTGCCGATCGCACCGTGAGACGCAACGCCATTCGGAACCCCGAGCGTTCGCGCGCGGCGGCTCGAAGGTCAACTTAGGCGCCGCCACATGCGAACGTTGCGCATAGCTACGCTAGTCAGAAACTGGACGTACGGCGCGCGTTTTGCCAGGTGTTCCAAAAGGCCCTTCGTGCCTGAACGGAACGAGCCTATGGAACGCACTCACGAACGACGCGACGACCAAGAGAAGCGTGTGCCCCTGCGGGCCGCGGTCGAGCTCTCCGATGGGGCGCCCGAAGATGCCTTCGAAGCCGATGCGGTGAACCTGAGCCGCGGCGGGATGCAGCTGCGCTCGCCTTGCTTGCCCGATCTCGGCGCGCGCTTGCGCTGCTCGTTCGAGCATCCCGAGAGCGGCGCGGTGATCGTGGCCGAAGGCGAAGTCGTCTGGGCGCAGCTCGAAGGCGAAGCGAGCGGCGAAATCGGGCTCGCCTTCACCGGGCTCGATCCGCGCACCGAGATGCTGATCGAGCAGATCATCGCGGACCACGGCATCGGCATGGAGCAGCACGAGGCTGACGCTGAGCAGGCCGACGCGGCCGTCGAGGCCGTCGAGGCGCTGCGCGTGAGCGAGCCGCAGCGCGCGAGCGAGCCGCGCCAATCGCAATCGCATTCGCAATCACAACC
Source organism: Sandaracinaceae bacterium (assembly GCA_043752225.1). Lineage (GTDB taxonomy): Bacteria > Myxococcota_A > Polyangia > Polyangiales > JAFGIB01 > JAYUYY01. Next base: position 4,827 of record JAYUYY010000364.1, read on the forward strand.
GCAAGCGCCGCGCCGCTCCACGCACCCGAGCGCCCGCGTGACGAATCTTTCGCTCGAGGGCATTTCCGAGCCGCTCGAGACGCGTGTCACCGAGCTCGTCGGCGATCGCGCGGTGTTCGAGCAGGTCTTGCCGCTGCTCCAGCTCGGCCGTGCGGTCGCAGCGGATGCGCCGGAGCTCGCGGGTCGGCGCGGCGCGATCGCCAGCGTCGAGCTGCGCATGATCGGGCACGTGCCGACGCTGGCCGTGACCGTCACGTTCGAGAGCGAGCTGCAAGCGCGCGCGAGCCGTGAACGGGAAGAGCAGGACGACGGCGAGTTCCACTTCAGCTCGACCGACGTGGCCGTGCCCGCGAGCGAGCCGCATGACACCGAGCCCGATCTCGAGTCGCCGAGCGAGCACACCGCCCAGACGGTGATCGCGCGCCCGGCGCCGATCAGCACCACCGCCACCGAGTTCGGTGTGAGCTCGGCCAAGCCCGCACAGCGCAGCTTTCCGCCGCGCCAGCTCGCGCTCGAAGCGATGCATGAGTCAGCTACGCCGCGGATGAGCGCGCGCAGCGTGAGCACGAACGCGCAAGAGCTCGACGAGCCGTTGCCCGCAGCGCTCGCGTCGCAAGTCGGTCGCGACGCTGCGCCGCAGATCAAATCGGCGAGCGCTGCGCAGGTCGAGCCGGTCAAGGCGCGACCGAGCATGCCGTCGATCGCCGAGCCGACCACGGTGTTTCCGCTCGGCCAAGCCGAAGGCGAGAGCGACGACGACGATCTCGAGCACTCGCTGCACATGCGCGAGCCGGGATGGAAGCCGCTCGCCGTGCAGGTGCTGCGCGGCTTGCAACACGGGTCGCGCGTTGCGTTCATCCAGCTGACGCGGCTCGCGATCGCAGCGTCCGCGGCTGCGCTGCCGCACCTTCGCCTCGGGCTCGTTCGCATGCGCGCCGTGACGCGGCAGCTCGGACGCGGGGTCGCACCGCAGCTCGGTGCCGCGCGCCGCTTGGTCGAAGCCCAGCTCATCAAGAAGCCGCGCCGCACTACGGCCGGCGCCTCCGCCGAGCATGACGCAGCCCGTCACGCCGGCCGCCACCCGGCTGCGGAGTCACAAGGCTCGCTCGGACGCATGCTGTCGATGCCAGCCTTTACCTCCGTGGAAAGAATCCTGCATGGGACAATCGTCGCACACTATGGAGTTTGT
>JAYUYY010000365.1:0-6011 GCA_043752225.1 Sandaracinaceae bacterium
CGAGGCGGATCGCAACGCTCATCGGCGCGAAGGCTTCGGCAACTTCGCCTTCGTAGACGTCGATGCCCTTCACGGTGGTGGTCCTGCCCGAGGGCATGACCATGATCGGATCGCCCTTCTTGAGGATGCCGCTTGCGATCTGTCCGGCGAACGCGCGGTAGTCGAGGTTGGGGCGGAGCACGAACTGAACCGGGAAGCGGAAGTCGTTCAGGTTCAGGTCGTCGGCGATCGGTACGTCTTCCAAGTACGAGAGCACGGTCGGGCCTTCGTACCAGGGAGTCACCGCGCTCTTGCTCGAAACGTTGACGCCCTGCGTCGCGCTGATCGGCACGAAGGTCACGTCTTTGAAGCGGAGCTTGCTGGTGAACGCGCGGAAGTCTTTGACGATGGCTTCGTAGACGCCTTGGTCAAAGCCCTTGAGGTCCATCTTATTGACGGCCACGCACATGTGCGGGATGCCGAGCATGCTGGCGATCATCGCGTGACGCCGCGATTGCTCGAGCACGCCGTGGCGCGCGTCGATCAAGATGACGCCGACGTTCGCGGTCGAGGCGCCGGTCACCATGTTGCGCGTGTACTGCACGTGCCCCGGCGTGTCGGCGATGATGAACTTGCGCTTCTTCGTCGAAAAATACTTATACGCGACGTCGATCGTGATGCCCTGCTCGCGCTCGGCTTTGAGCCCGTCGGTGAAGAGCGAGAGATCGACGCCTCCCTCGGTATCCCCGACCTCCATCTTCGTAGCCTTCTTGGCCGCGCGAAGCTGGTCTTCGTAGATGCTGTGGGCGTCGTACAGGATTCGCCCGATCAGCGTGCTCTTGCCGTCATCGACCGAACCGACCGCGACGAAGCGGAGCAGCTCTTTTTGCTCGTGTTGCTCGAGGTAGGCGCGGACGTCGCGCTCGATCAGCTCTTGGTCGGGGTTGATCATCAGAAGTACCCCTCACGCTTTTTCTGTTCCATCGAACCATCTTCATCGAAGTCGATGAGCCGGCCTTGGCGCTCGGATTGCGTCGCGAGCAGCATCTCTTGAATGATCTTGTCGAGCGTGTCGGCTTCCGACTCGATCGCGCCGGTGAGCGGATAGCAACCGAGCGTGCGGAAGCGAACCATCTTCATTTCTGGCTCTTCACCCGGCTTCAAGCGGCTACTCAGCCGATCGTCGTCGACCATGATCAGCGTGCCGTCGCGCTCTACAACCGGGCGCTTGGCGGCGAGGTACAGCGGCACGATCGAGATGTTCTCGAGGTACACGTACTGCCAGACATCGAGCTCGGTCCAGTTCGACAAGGGGAACACGCGGATGCTCTCACCCTTATTGACCTTGGCGTTGTAGAGGTTCCACAGCTCGGGCCGCTGGTTCTTCGGGTCCCACTGCTGCTGCGAGTCGCGAAACGAGTACACGCGCTCTTTGGCGCGCGACTTCTCTTCATCGCGACGCGCACCGCCGAACGCTGCGTCGAAGCCGTGCGAGGTCAGCGCCGCGACCAGGGCCTGCGTCTTCATCACGTCCGTGTACTTTTTGCTGCCGTAATCGAACGGGTTCATGTTCTGCGCCACACCCGCTTGGTTGGTGTGGACGATCAGATCGATCTGGTTGTCCTTCGCGAACTTGTCGCGGAAGGCGATCATCTCGCGGAACTTCCAGGTCGTGTCGATGTGCAGGAACGGGAACGGTATGCGCGCCGGATGGAAGGCCTTGATGGCCAAGCGCGCGAGCACCGAGCTGTCCTTGCCGATCGAGTAGAGCATCACCGGCTTTTCGAACTCGGCCGCCACTTCACGAATGATGTGGATGCTCTCCGCTTCGAGCTGACGCAGATGAGTGAGCCGATGGGACGAGAGGGTCATGGGGCCACGGGGTCTACCCCTCGGACGCCGGGTTTTCAACCCCGAGCAGCTCGACCAGCGATTCGTGCACGTGGCCGTTGCTCGCGATGATGTGCCCGATGTGCAGATCCGGCGCGCCGCCGCTCAAGCTCGTGATCCGCCCGCCCGCCGCGAGCACGATCGCCGCACCGCCGATCGCGTCCCACGGCATCAGCAAGCGCTCCCAGTACGCGTCGTAGGTGCCGTCGGCGACGAAGCACAGGTCGAGCGCTGCCGAGCCGCAACGCCGGATGTCCCGGCACTCCCGAATCACCTTCGCGTGGCTCTCGAGGTTGTCGTGGGGAGGGCGACCGCGGCCCTTGGGATGAAAACCGGTGCCGACCAGTGCATCGGCGATCGAGCGCGTGGCGCTGACGTGACACGGCGCGCCATTGCGCGTCGCACCGTGCCCAGCGACCCCGAGCCAGCTCACCGCCAGCGCCGGTGCCACCACCGCTCCCACCAGCGCTTGGCCCTCGGCGTACAGTCCGATGCTCACGCAGAACATAGGGTGGCCGTGCACGAAGTTGGTGGTGCCGTCGATCGGGTCGCAGTACCACGCGCGACCTTCGAGCTCTTGCCCGCCCTGTTCCTCGCCGACGATCGCGATCTCGGGCGTGCGCGCGAGCAGCCGCTCGCGGATCAAGCGCTCGCTCGCGAGGTCGTACTGCGTGACCAGATCCGCGCGCCCCTTCTCGGTCGCGACCACCGACGCGCGATACCCCTGCATCACGAGCAGCGACGCCTCAGTCGCCACCTCGAGCGCAATCCTTCCAAGCGACACGAGATCGAGAGCGCTCATGCGCGCTTCATATCACCGCTCACGCTTCGATGTCGGGGAGGCCCGGCAGTCGCAAGCGCTGCTCGAGCTCGACGCCGAGCACGCAGCCGCCGTCGGCCGGATATTGCGAGCGCAGCCTGCCCTTCACGCGTTGATCGCCGGAGGCGAGCTCGACGGTTTCGTCGAGCTTGAACGGACCCAAGCGCTCCAGCTCGTTCTGCGTGGTGTGGAGCGCGATGCCGAGACCGTGCTCGGAGATGTTGTAGACCGTGCCCTCGATCGAGCCGTCGCCCAGGTCGAGCCGCACGTCGGTCTGGCGCTCGATCTTGCGGCGCGGGCTCTTGCGCTGCTCGCTCAGGTTGGCGGGCCGATGCTCGAACGCGTAGCGACGTCGAATGCTCAGCTCGATGCGATCGCTGCCGAGCCGATCGAGGTGGATCACGACCAAGAGCTGCTCGTCCTGCATGCGGCCGATGCGCTCGACGACTGTCTCCTCGGAGAGCTCGGCGCTGTAGCGCTCGGCCAGCTGCTTGCGCAGGTCGGTGAAGCGCATCCTTAACGGAGTGACCCCGCCTGCCGGCTGGAGCAGCGCGTAGGTCACGCGCCCGGTCTTCTCGAACACCGTCTCGAGGTGGACTCGTTCTATCGGCACGAAGATCTGGTTCATGGACCTCCCGGATATTGCACCGGCCCCTTACGCGGGTCGAGCAAACGGTTTTTTGATCGGCTGAGATCGCGATCGTGCCCCGCAAAACGCGGTGTAAGCACGACGTTGCCTGGATGATCTGGCCTGTTTCGGGCAGACGGCTGTCTTTTTTTTGCCCGCTCTAACCTTCGGTCAGTAGCCTCGGCCGCGCACGTGGAGTGCAAACCGTCTTACGGAGGTCTTTTCATGTCGATTCGGACGAATATCGGGCGGCGCCTTGGGCGCGGGCTGATCACAAACAGCCTGACAGCGCTGGGTGTTCTCGCAGCGGTCTCAACAGCTCACGCCGACCGGCGCACCGGGCTCGCGAACAACCTGCTGATCGAGGACAAGGACGACATCTACTTTTTCCCGCAGCTCACCACGACGTATCGCAACCTGATCTCGCTCGACTACGGCGCGACCAGCAACTCGGGTAACGCGCTGCTCACGCTCGGCAACGCCGACATGGCGTACGGCGTTGCGTTGCACCGCGGCGACATCCTCACCCCGAACGCCATCAATGAGATCGGCGCGCTCGGCGATCCGCCTTCGCTCTTCGCGAACCCGGCGGGCGTCGCGACGATCGCGCAACCTCCGGCGACCTTTATCGACCTCTTTCTCGCCACGGGCGACCTCGGCTTTCGCATCGGTCTCGGTCGCGGCCTGGCCAGCACCACGGACGGCGCGGGCAACACGGCCGGCGAGTGCAACACTTTCCTCATGGGCGAAGTGGGCTGGGGCACCGGTACGCGCGGCGAAAACACGCGTCTAGACTTGAGCGGCGCGCTGCGCCTCGACTTCGCCAGCTCGACGGATGGGGCGGGCGACGACCTCGCCTCCGGCACCGACATTGGCTTCGCCGGCAACATCCGCGCGTTCGTGCCGCAAGACGCGACCATGGACCTCGGCTTGCTCGGCAACGTGTCCATCGCTAGCAACTCGGTGACCGCTTCGGGCGCGCCGATGGAGCCCTCGTCCTCAGCGCTCGGCTTCGGCCTTGGCGGTGGCGTCGGTCCGGCGTTCCGATTCGGTGCGGTGCAGGTGGCTGGCTACGGCACGCTGCAGCTCGGCTACTCCGCGAACGATCCGAACAGCGAAATTGACAACAACGAGCAGGGCACGATCAACGTGATCATCCCGGGCGTGAACCTCGCGACCGAGATCAACCTCAACGATTGGTTCTACGTCCGCACCGGCGCGCAGTACGGCTGGAACCTGCTCGACACGAGCGGCCCCGGCGACTCGGGCACGGCTTCGCAAGCCGGAGTGTTCGGCTGGAACGCGGGCCTTGGCGTCGTGATCGACAACTTCCACTTCGATGGCGCGCTGCAACAGGGCTTCGTCACCGGCGGTCCCGACTTCATCGGCGGCACCGGCGGCGGCTTCTTCGCGATCGCGAGCCTCTCGTACAACTTCGACGCGCTGCGCAACGGCGAAGCGCCGACCGAGCAAGAGCTGGCTCCGGTCGTGACCGAGCCCGCACCTGTGGAGCCGATCCTCGCGCCGGCACCGCCCCCGGGTGAGCCGGCACCGGTCTCGCCGGCCTCGCCGGCAGCGGGCCCCACGACCGACAACCCGGAAGCGGGCCTTTCGGGCTCGACCTCGGGCTCGATCTCGGTCGGCGGTACGACGCGCTGAAAGAGCGCGAGCTAACCGACAGTTAGTCCCGGTTTAGCAACACGATGAGACGCCTCGGAGCTTCGGCTCTGGGGCGTTTTCATTTGTTGCGGCTCCGAAAAGAACTCGAAATACACGGCGCGGTACTGCGGATGGGCATGACCACCTGCGCGAGATCCGAGCCCTACGCATGGCCGTTCGATGGCGACCTGCGGCCTGCGAACACGGCCCTCGTCATCATCGACATGCAGACCGACTTCTGCGGCAAGGGCGGCTACGTCGACTTGATGGGCTACGACATCGCGCCCGCGCGCGCGTGCATCCAGCCGATCAGCGCCGTGCTGCGCGCGATGCGCAAAAGCGGCTTCACGATCTTCCACACGCGCGAAGGTCATCGCCCGGACTGCGCGGATCTGCCCGCCAACAAGCGCTGGCGGTCGCGCCAGATCGGCGCCGGCATCGGTGACCCGGGGCCCTGTGGGCGCGTGCTGGTGCGCGGTGAGCCGGGTTGGGAGATCATCCCCGAGCCACCGACTTCGACATGCTGCTGCGCCAAGGCGGGATTCGGAACATCGTGCTGACCGGCATCACCACCGACGTCTGCGTGCACACGACGATGCGCGAGGCGAACGACCGCGGCTACGAGTGCCTCTTGCTCGCCGACTGCTGCGCCGCGACCGACATGGGCAATCACAACGCGGCGCTGCACATGGTGAAGATGCAAGGCGGCGTGTTCGGTGCGGTGGCGCAATCGCAGGCGCTGCTTGAGACACTCGAGCTGCTCGGCACGCATACGCAGACACAGCTCACGGCGGGCGTCGGCGGATGAGCCAACGCATCGTGCTGCGCGACCTGTTCGGTCCCAAACAAGATTTCTCGAAGCTTGCGTGGAAGCCGTTCCGGCGCGGCGTCGAGCTGGTGCGCATCTATGGCGATGGCGCCGATGAGCACGACTCGAAAAAGCCCACCGCGGCGCTCTTGCGCGACGCGCCGGGGCTCGAGCATCCCGACCCACCACCATACCGGCTACGAGCACATCTTGGTGTTGTCGGGCTC
>JAYUYY010000366.1:0-2265 GCA_043752225.1 Sandaracinaceae bacterium
ACCTCGTCGGGGATCTCCATGTGCTCGAGGTCGACGAAGGTCGCGATCAGCAAGCCGCCCGCGAACGTGAAGTAACAAGCCGACAAGAGCCACGCCTGCCACGCGGGCGTCGCGGGCGAGAGCGACGCGAACACGTGTTGGCAGACCGCGATGCACAGCACGCCGCCAAGCGCTTCGACGATCGGATAGCGCGGCGAAAGTGGCGTGCCGCAGCACGCGGTGCGCCCGCGCAGCGACAGGTAACCGAAGATCGGCATGTTCAGCCACGGCGGGATGCGCGCTTGGCAGCTCGGGCAGTGACTGGGCGGCGTCACGACCGAGAGGCCGAGCGGCCAGCGGTAGATCGCGACGTTGAAGAAGCTGCCCCAGCAGATGCCGAAGAAGAACGCGATCAAGCTCACGAGCCACGACGGCAGATCGGCGACGATGAGCTCGGCCACGAGGGTCGCTTAGCGTAACGCGTCGCGGCCAAGGCTCGCGAGAAACGTTCGATGATCTTGACTGCGAAGCGCTTGCGCGTTCTCGTGCAAGGCTTTTCCGTAGCTTCCAACTCCAGGTTCTTGGTTGACCATGTCGTCCGACACGCGCACCGAATCCCCCGAGTCCGCCGACCCGCGAAAAGGTCTCCGCAGCGCCAAGCGCATCGTGGTGAAGATCGGCAGCCGCGCGATCATGGGCGGCGAAGACGGTCGCTTTCAGATGATGGCCGACCAAGCGGCGGAGCTGATCAAGCGCGGCCACACCATCGTGATCGTCTCGAGCGGCGCGGTGGGCTTGGGCTGCAAGCGGCTCGGCCTGATCGGTCGACCGAAGACCTTGCCGATGCTGCAGGCCGCGGCGGCGATCGGTCAGTCGCGCTTGATGGACGCGTACGAAGCCGCGTTCGGCGTGCACGGCATTCCGGTCGGCCAAGTGCTGCTCACGCACGCGGGCGTCGCGGACCGCGAGCGCTATCTCAACGTGCAGCGCGCGATGGACGCGCTGTTCGAGCTCGGCGCGGTTCCGATCATCAACGAGAACGACGCGGTCTCGACCGAAGAGCTGAAGTTCGGCGACAACGATCAGCTCGCAGCGATGGTCGCGCCTCTAGTCGGCGCGGACTTGCTGGTCTTGCTCACCGACGTCGAGGGGCTGCTCGACGACAACAAGGTGCGCATCCCGATCGTGCACGACCCCGAAGAGGTGCGGAGCTTCATCTGGGCGCACACGAGCAACGTGAGCTTGGGCGGCATGGTGTCGAAGGTCGGCGCGGCCGAGCGCGCGCTGCGCGGCGGCCTGCCGGTGGTGATCGCGCCAGCGTCCGATCCGCGTACGCTGATGCGGCTGATCGATGGCGAGGACATCGGGACGCTGTTCTTGCCCGCGGGCTCGAAGCTCGCGAGCCGCAAGCACTGGATCGGCTTCGTGCTCAAGATGCGCGGCGTGATCACGGTTGATGAGGGCGCGAACAAAGCGCTCGTGACGCACAACCGCAGCTTGCTCGCGGCCGGCATTACCGCCGTGCGCGGGCGCTTTCGCGCGGACGACGCGGTGAGCATCGAACGTGCGGATGGCCGCGAGATCGCCCGCGGGCTATCGCGCTACGACGCGCGCGACGTGCGCAAGCTGGTCGGGGCGCGCTCGGACGAGATCGAGCAGCGGGTAGGGCACTACGTCGGCGACGAGATCGTGCACCGGGACGACTTGGTCGTTCTGTGAGGCTGGGTCGTTCCGGAGTTCTGTACTAGGCTCGCGGCCACAGACGAGGGCATGTTGGCCACGAAGAAGAAAGTTTCGACGACGAGCGCAAGCCTTTCGAAGGCTGCGCGTACCGCCAAGAAGGCGGCGACCCCGGCTGCGAGGGCAGCCAAACCGAAGATCAGCGTTGCGACCGCGAAGGCGGGTCGGCTGATCAAAGCCGCCAAGCCCAGCAAGTCTGACAAGACCAGCGCCGGCAAGAAGAGCGCCAACAAGAAGAGCGCTGCCGGCGAGCGCGAGGATCGCGACAAGGCTCGCCTGCTCGCGCTCGGCGTGGCGGGCGTAGGCCTCGAGCACAGCGCACTGAACGTCGAGATCATCGACGTGCGAGGCAAGGTCGACTACGCGGATTACGTCGTGGTGATGAGTGGACGCAGCGATCGTCAGGTGTCGGCGCTCGCGCGTCACATCGAGACCGATCTCGAGAAGAAGCATGGCGAGCGCTGCATCGGCGTCGAGGGCTTGCCGACGGCGAGCTGGTTGTTGATGGATTACGGAGATGTCGTCGTGCACATCTTCCATGAAGAT
>JAYUYY010000367.1:0-5993 GCA_043752225.1 Sandaracinaceae bacterium
CTCGGCGGCGCTCGCGTAGCGCTCCGCGGGATCTTTGGCCAGCGCGCGCGCCAGCACGTTGTCGATCTCCTCGGGCGCATCCTCGCGCGAGGCGTGCACCGAAGGCGCCTGCACGGTGAGGATCTTATAATAGATGTCCGCGGTCTCGCGCCCGTTGAACGGATTGAATCCGGTCAGCATCTCGAACAGCATCACGGCCGCCGAGTACAGGTCGCTGCGCTCCGAAGGCTCTGCCCCCTTGAAGGTCTCGAGCGCGAGATACGGCATCTTGCCGCGCAGCCGCGGTTGCTCGGTCTTGAACGAGGTCTCATCGCCCGAGACGCGCGCGATGCCGAAGTCGAGCAGCTTCACGACGCCGGAGTCGCTGAGCAGCACGTTGCTGGGCGAGACGTCGCGATGAATGATGCGCAGCTGCACGCCATCGCTGCGCCGATACGTGTGCGCGTAGTGCAGCGCATCCAGCACGCGCAGCACGATGTGCAGCGCGAAGTCGACCGGCATCATCTGCTGGGTGCGGCGCAAGTACCGCAGCCATTCGGCGACCTGATAGCCGTGGACGTACTCGAGCACCATCACGTACGCGTTGTCTTCTTGTTGCCCGAAATCGAGCACGCTCACGATGCTCGGGTGCTGCAAGTTCGAGAGGATCTGCGCCTCGCGCACGAACAGCTGCGCGATCTCGGCATCGCCCATCAGTGTCGGCAGGATGCGTTTGATCACGACCGGCCGCGCGAACCCTTGCGCGCCTTCGGTGCGGCCGAGATACACCGCGCCCATGCCGCCGCTCGCGAGCTGACGCACGATCCGATAGCGGCCGAGCACGGTCGTGTTCAGCGATGCATCGGTCGAGCTGGAGACGGGGCTCGTCATCGATTGCTCACTCGGCGCAAGTAGTAGCGGATGCCATGCCGCGGATGTTGCACGCGCACCGCGAGCGCGCGCTCGTCGCTGGGCAGCGGCACTTCGCCGCGAAAGCGTTGCTGCGCATCCAGCGCGAGCGCGGTGCCCGCGACCGAGACGCGCGAGCCTTCGACCGCGACGCCCACGACGCTCACGCTCTCTGCACGCGAAAAGCCGTTGGCGTGCGGCAGATCGAGGCTCGCGGTGGGCGCGGCGTTGTCGAACATGATGTCGACCAGCGTCTCCTTCGACGCGAGCTTGCTCTTGCCCACCGTCTCGAATTGAATTCGGTGCGTGCCGTCTTTGAGCGCGTCGGCTGGGATCACGAGCTGCGGCTGGCTCGTGCGCAAGCTCAAGGTCGCACCGCGCGGCGGCGTGATGTGCAAGACATAACCCGCGGCCTTGGGCGCGTCGCGCCACTTGGCGGTCAGGAGCGGCTTGAGGTTCTGATACATCAACGTGTAGCGACGCCCGTCGAGCGAGACGTCGTTCTTGGGCGGCGTCATCGGCAGCTTGCGAGCCCCGTCGTTGCGCACGATCCGCAGCTTGGTGCGCAGCGCGGCTTTGGCTGCCGGCTCGCTGCCTTCGAGGCAGTGCACCGCGTAATCGTGGATGCCCGGACCGACCGAGACGTTGACTTGATCGCGCCCGCGCACGGGAGCCGAGCCTTCGACGCGTACCTCCGCGCCGCGCGCGCCGCAGGCTTTGGCGACCTTGAAGCCGATCGCCGTGGGCGGCTTGGGATCGTAGACGCGAAAAAACTCCCCCGCCGGCACGATCAGCTCCGCGCGCTCGATCGGAGCCACCGAGACCGGCGCATCCGCGCGCGCCGCAAGCTCGCCGCGCTCGCCTTGCCCGAGCGCGAGCTGAACGTCGGCGTTGACCGCTTTGACTTGGCCGCGCTCGACTCGAATGTCGGTGTGCCCGTCGGCTCCGCGGACCGCGACCCGCGCGCGCGTTCCGCCTGCGATCGCCACGGCGGTGATCGTGCCGCCCGGCACCGCGATCCGCACGCTCTGGCCTGCGCTCGATTCGAGCGCGACCTCACCCTCGATCGCGCGCACGAGCGGCGCGTCGGCATCGCCGACTTGGTAGCGGCCCGCGCTGAGCACCGCGCGCTCATCGCCGCGCTGCAAGCTGGCTTGCGCTGCGGCACCGACGTCGAGCTCATCGTCGGCGCCGAGCTGCGCTGTGCCTTGAGCGAGCGCCGCCCACGCTTCGTCGTCCGCGCCGCGACGGCGCACCGAGCCTTTGATGGTCGCGGTCACCGCGGCTTCGGTTGGCTCGGGCGTCGTGACGGCGGCGTCCGGGCTCGCGGTCTGCGCAACCGCGCGCGTGGCCTCGGCGGTGAGCAGCGCTGCAGCTTGCTTGGTCGGCATGGCCTCGAGCACCGCGACGCCCAAGCCGATCACGATGCTCTCGCCCTGCGCGAGCTGCTTGGACTGACCATCTTTCGCGTCGAAGCTCGCGCCACCGACCAGCACGCGATAGCGCGTGCCGCTGTCCGCGCGCGCGACGGCCATGCTGCCACCGGCGCGCAGCACCGCTTTGCCGAGCTCGGTCTGCAGAGTGAGCGGCTCTTCACCGGCCTCGATCCGCGCTTCACCGCGCTCCACCACGAGCGCCGTCGGCGCTTCGGCCGCGACGGTGTTCGAGAGCGCGGCGGCTTGCTTTGCGCCGCGTGAAAACCGAATCGTCGTGTCGCTCTCGACGTGCACGCGACCTTTGCGGCCCACGCGCAACATCGCGGTCGCGTTCGGCGCCGTGCGCAATCCATCGCCGGCCTCGAAGCTCGCGCCGGGCTCGGCGGCCTTCCACTGTCCGACCGAGGCGAGGAGATCGCGCTCGACCATGCCCTTCGCGTCGATCAGCTCCGCGAGCGAGCTCGAGCCGCAACCCGTGCATGAAAGCGGCCCGCCCGTGCACGCGAAGATGGCCGTCGCCATCACGAGCCACGCACACGCCGCCCGCATTTACTTCTTCCTCAGCTCGGCGTTGAGCACGGTCACGCCGTTCTCGTTCACGATCACGGTGCGGTTCTGCGAAGCGTGGCCGAAGGCGCGCAGCCGCACGGTGTAGCGCCCAGCCTTGAGGTTGAGCTCGAACGAGCCTTCCGCGTCGGTCGTGGCCTTTAGATTGATCGGATACACGGTGACCGTGGCTTGCAGCGCAGTGCCGTCGAAGCCGCGGATGTTGCCTTGGATCGTCCCATCGCCTTCAGTCGGCGGCGCGCTCACGATCGGCGCGGGCGCTTCGGCCGGCGCAACGACCGGCACAACGACCGGCGCAACGACCGGCGCAACGACCGGCTCTTGCGGCGGCGGCTCGTCCGCTGCGACCGGCAGCGGTTGCGGCTCGACCTCTGGCTCTTGCTCTCGCATGACCGCGGGCGGCTCGGCGACCGGCGGGGGCGCTCGCTCATGGCTCGAGCCGTCGCGTGCAAAGGGCATGAAGCGATAACCGACCAGCAGCACGAGCGCGCCGAAGTTCGTATCGCGCAGCACGTAGTCGTCGAGCGCGGCGTAGCCGAGCTGCACCTCTGCGAGCAACGCGCCCGGTCCGAGCCGCACGTCGATCCCCGCAGCGACGTGCAAACCAAACGTGCTGTTGGTCTCCTCGTTGACTCCAAACGCTTCGGCCGCGACCTCTCCGTCGACGGAGGTACGCATCATATAAAGGCGCCCGCCGAGCGCTCCATACGGCGCGATCGACTCGTCGAGCAGCGGGATGCGATAGCGCGCGCCGAGCGTGATCACCGCGGCTTGTTGCGTGACCTCATAGGTGAGAATTCCATCGCCCGGCAAACGCGGATCGGGCGCTGTCGACACGCCCTCGCTCGACGGCGCGAGATACGCACCCGCGCCGAACACCTCGAGGCTGCGTCCGATCGGCTCGGGCAGCGGCAGCGCGTAGCCCAGCTCGAGCTCCCCGACGAACGTCACGCCGAGCTCGTTGAGCGGCTCACCGATGCCCGCGCCGAGCTTTGCGCCGATCACTAAACCGGTCGTGCTCCACGCCGCGGTCTCGTGCGCGTCCTCCGACTGCTGAGCCACTGCCCCAAACGGCGTGATCAGCATCGCCAGACAAGTCGCCCAACCGAACCACCTACCAAGCCTGCGTGACATGGGCTTGCAAGGTTACCGCGGCTGAGCGCGCACTAGGCATTTCGCGAGCACTCTGTTTTGAAACGTACAAGGCACGACACGACGAGCACCGGAGCACGCTTGGCTACATGCGTCGCGAGACATCAATCCGAAGCGAAGCCTTGCTGTACCCTCCCCTACGGCATGGACACGCTCGATTCGGACCTGCTCGTCGGGAGCAACGGCGATGGGCCCTATCGCATCGAAGCTGCGCTCGGCGAAGGCTCGGTCGGTGCCGTGTACCGCGCGCTCGATCTCACGACCGGGCAGCGCGTCGCGCTCAAGCAGTGGCACGCCAACATGCTCAACGAGGAGGTGCGCGCGCGGTTTTTGCGCGAAGCCACGGCACTCACCGCGCTCGATCACCCGAACATCGTCAAGGTCGTCGGACATGGCTTCGCCGAGGGCGTGCCGTACGTCGCGCTCGAGTACTTAGAAGGCCAGACGGTCGAGTCGATGCTCACCGGCGGCAAGCCGCTCGCGCCCGCGCTCGCGTTCGAGCTCGCGCGCCAAGCGCTCTCGGGCATCGCCTACGCGCACGCGCTTCAGGTGGTGCATCGCGATTTGAAGCCCGAGAACATCTTCGTGACGCGCGATGCGAGCGACGCGAGCGCGCCACCGCAGATCAAGATCCTCGACTACGGCCTGGCCAAGTTCATGTCGCCGACGAGCGAGCTCGGCAGTGGGAGCACACCGCTGACCGCGACCGGGATGATGATCGGCACGCCGCTCTACATGCCGCCCGAGCAAGCGGCGGGCAGCTCGGTCGATCTCGCCGTCGATGTCTATTCGATGGGGTGCGTGCTGTTCGAAATGCTGAGCGGACGGCCGCCGTATCTCTTCGACAGCAACCTCGAGCTGATGAACGCGCACCTGCGCGCGCCGATCCCTCAGCTCGCGGACGCGCTCAGCGGCATGCGCATCGCCCCCGAGCTGCAAGCGCTGCTCGATCGCGCGCTCGCGAAGAAGCAGACTGAGCGGTTCCCGAACGCGGGCGCGATGCTGCAAGCGCTCAACGTGCTTCCACCGAATCCAATCGCGCCGCTCGTGCCGCTCGACGAGCCGCAGCGCTCGAATGCACAGGCCGAGGAGCAACCGAGCGCCGGCCTTGCCTTCTCGTGGGTCGTCGCGCTCGGGTTGCTGACCTGCGCGGCGTTCGTCCTCGCGCGCGCTTGCTAGCGCTGCCGCTCTACGATCGCGCAGCGTGCGGCGAGTTGCGCGTCGCGTGTTTGCGGAGCAGCTCGATCACCTGTTCATCGCGCGTCTGATCGAAGTCTCCGTAATACGTGCCGACTGAAAAGAACGACTCGGGCCTCAGCGGACACACCAGCTCGTCGACCTCGCGCTCGAGCCAAGCGCAAGTCTCGATCGCGCCCACCGGCACCGCCACCACGAGCCGCTTGGGCTGAGCGCGCTGCACCGCTCCCACCGCAGCGCGCATCGTCGCACCGGTGGCGAGACCATCGTCGATCACGATCACGGTTCGGCCCGACATCTCGAGCGGCGGCAAGCCCGCGCGAAAACACTGCTCGCGGCGCTGCGCTTCGGCTTGTTCCTCGCGCGCCGTGGTCTCCACGTAGGCCGGTGATGCCTGCACGCCGCGCAGAATCTCGGCGTTGAGAAAGCGCGTTCCATCAGAGGTCACCGCACCGATCGCGAGCTCCGGTTGATGCGGCGCACCGAGCTTGCGCGCGACGATCACGTCGAGCTCCGCATCGAGCGCCGCTGCGACCTCCGCAGCGACCGGCACCCCTCCGCGCGGCAAGCCCAAGACCAGCGCGTGCTTCCCGCGATAACCCATGAGATGGCGCGCGAGCTTACGCCCCGCATCCGCACGGTCCGCGAAGGGCAACGACCCGAGCCGCGCGCCTTCGTCTTTCCCCTCATGTTGACCTGGGGTGACCACCGCCGCCCTCCCTTGCTCGCAAAGCATTCCTATGCGCAACGCCT
>JAYUYY010000368.1:0-5987 GCA_043752225.1 Sandaracinaceae bacterium
CGATATTCACCGAGCTCGACGCGCGCCACGGTCGCGCGCGCGCCCGCGAATTCACCGCGCGCTTTTCGGGCGCGCTGCTGCTCGCGCTGATCGTCGTGAGCGTGATCGGCGTGTTGAGCGCGCCTTGGCTCGCGACGTTCTACGCCGCGGGCTACCGCGCCGACCCAGCCAAGTTCGCGGTCACGAGCGAGCTGACCGCGGTGGTGTTTCCGTACGTGCTGTTCGCCGGCTGGGCCGCTTTGCTCACCGGCGCGCTCAACGCGGTCGGCTCGTTCTTATTGCCGGCGTTCAGCCCGGCGTTGCTCAACGTTGCGTTGATCGCCGCGCCCTTCACGCTCGTGCCGCTGTGCTCGCAGCTCGGCGTGCATCCACTGCTCGGGCTGGGCGCCGCCTCGCTGATCGGCGGTGCGCTGCAGGTCGCGGTACAGATCCCGCGCGCGCGCGCGCTCGGCGTCTGGCGCATGCCGCAGCTCGCGCTGCGCGATCCCGACGTGCAGCGCAGCATGCGCTTGATGACGCCGCTCTTGCTCGGCACCGGCGTCTATCAAGCGAACATCTTGCTCTCGCGCTTATTCGCGTCGTTCTTGCCGGACGGCTCGCAGAGCTACCTCTACTACGCGCAGCGTCTGGTCGAGATCCCGCAAGGCATGTTCGCGGTCGCGGTCGCCTCGGCAGCGCTGCCCAGTCTCGCGCGCCTGCAGAGCCTCGGCGCGCACGACGAGGCGATGAGCGCGATGCGCCACAGCGTGAAGCTCACCTCGTTCGTGGCCCTGCCCTGCTCCGCCATGTTGATCGCGCTCGCCGAGCCGACCGTGACCATCGTCTTCGGCCGCGGCGAGTTCGGAGCCGAGCAAGTGCAGGGCACCGCGCATGCATTGGCGTGGCTCGCCGCGGGCGTCTTGCCGATCGCAGCCGTCCAGCCGGTCACGCGCATGTACTACGCATACGGCAACACGCGCGTGCCCGTTGCATGCAGCGCAGCCAATCTGATCGTGTTCGCAGGGGCGAGCTTGCTCAGCATCTCGCTCTTGCAACACGCCGCGATCGCATTCGGCACCAGCCTCGCGGGGCTCGTGCAGCTCGGGCTCTTGCTGTTCTTTTTGCGCCGGCACGTCGCGAACGTCGGCACGCCGGAGATGCTGCGCGCGGCCGGCAAGCACGTGCTCGCCAGCGCAGCCTTGGCCGTTGCCGCGGGCGCGGTCGCCTCCCAAGGGCACTGGTCGCGCGGTGGCAACGATCCGCTCAATCTCGCGCTGTACCTCGCTGCATTGATCGCCGGGGGTTGTGCCTACGCGCTCGCAAGCTATGTCTTGGGCGCGAAGGAGCTCAGCGAAACGCTGAGTTCTCTTCGCCGCCGGTAATCGACAGCGCTGTCGCGTAGGAGCTCCCCTCCGGGTCGCGGTTGCAGCCCACAGCATCGGACCCATCACTATGATCCCCGTCGTTCGAAACGCAGAGCACCTCGCATCGGCCAACGATGTCCGCGACTTGCCCGCTCCGGTGCTGCCCGAGATCGCATTTGCCGGGCGCTCGAATGTCGGCAAATCGAGCCTCATCAACAGCATGGTCGGTCGCCGCAAGCTGGTGCGCACCAGCGGAACGCCGGGCTGCACGCGCGGTCTGAGCGTCTTTCGGATCGAGATCGCGCAAGGCACGCTCGATCTCGTCGATCTGCCCGGTTATGGCTATGCGCAGCGCAGCAAGAGCGAGCGCAAGTCGTGGGGCCCGATGATCGAAGGCTTCTTGCAAGCGCGCGCCGGGCTGCGCGCGGTCTCGGTGCTGGTCGACTTGCGCCGCGGGCTCGGCGACGACGACCGCATGCTGCTCGAGTTCCTACACTCGATCGGTCGGCAATCGGTGCTGGTCGCGACCAAGGTCGACAAGATCCCGCGCAGCGCTCGCGCCCGCGCGCTCGCTGATCTGGGCAAGACCGCCGGCCTCAAACCGATCGCGTTCAGCACGGAAGAAGACATCGGCCGCGAGCCGCTCTGGTCCGTCATCCTCGAGCACGTCGGCTTCAACGTCCGCGCGCCGAAGAAGCACGAGCCTCACGCCGAAAAGCCCGAGCCCACGGCTCAGTGAGCGTACGTTTTCCCTATCAGTGATAGAGGTAGCGGCCGCTGCCTTCGACGAAGCGCTTCACCATCCACGGGACGCGCATCACCCATTCCTGGACGGCCGGGCGCATCACGGTGCGTAGCAGGCCGTCGCCGGGATCGGCGAGCACGCCGAAGATCACGAGCGCGCGACCATTCGCGTGCGGGCGCACGGTGTAAAAGCCCCACGCTGCGCGGATATCGCGCTCGCGCGTCTCGTCGAGGCGAAACGCGATGTCGTGCTTGGCCGCGTTGATCTTCATCGAGAGGTAGTAGCTCGCGCTCACCGGCGGCGAGCCATGCAGGAAGCGCACGAGCCGCTCGCCTCCGTGCTCCTCGATCACCTCCGCTTCGGAGAGCTCCGGCAGCATGCGCTGGTAGTGGCTCGTATCGAGCAGCGCTTGCCAGACGATATCGGGCGGAGCCTTCACGACTTGATAGGCCGTCCCACCGAGCAAACGCAGATCGCCGCGGCGCTGTGCCGCCTCGCGCACCACGAGCTGACCGGCCTCGAGCCGCGCGCGCTCGTCGGCGGTGAACTCGACGGCATCCGCGGCAGCGACTGGACGCGTTACCGCGAGCCACAACGCAAGCGCGAGCGCGAAGCCGAGCGCGAAGCCCAGCGCGCTCCGCCTCGACTCCAACAGACGACGAGCCTTGCGCTTCATACGGCTTGCAGCATGGCAGACGCCCTGTGCTACTGGCCAGCCGACGTGATCTGAAGCCCGACAGACCAGCTCACGCTACGGGTCTTCGACCGCGAAAGCGCTGGAAAGCTTGGTGTAACCCGCGCTCGGGGCCTCCCCCGGGTACCACGGCCAAAAGGGGCCGCGGTCCTTGCACACACCGCGATCAGCCGGCGGGCAATACATGCGTACATGGAAATGATTGCGGTGCGGATGACCATGACCGGGTTGCGCCAGCGCGGTCTTCGCGCGCTCGATCACGTTGGCCGGTGCGGAACGACGCTTGGCTTCGGCGAGCAAGCGCTGCTTGAGCGAGCTCGCGACGAAGATGAACTGCACGCGCGCCTCGGCATCGCTGAGCAGCTTCGCCACGAGCTCCCAGTTGCGCGCGTCGTCGAAGCGCAAGTACTTGTTCTGGCCGATGCCGCGACCGCGCGCGTCGAAGTCCGCGAACGCAAACGTCGGGACCGAGCTGCCGTCGGCGAGCGTGACGTAGAAACCAATGTCGATGTCGCGCCCGCTCTGATGCGAGCGATGGCCGTCGATGCGACCGCCTGCGTTGCCCGAGAGCTCACCGATTTGAAGCTTCGCGCCGGGCAAGCGAAAGGCCACGCGACGCGCGGCGCGCTCGATCAGCTGGACCAGCTCCCACGTGCCGAAGAAGTGGCCCGAGGGCGCGTACTCGCCGACGTAGCTCACGTAGTCGGACTCCTGCACCCGCAGCGCGCGCGTCAGCTTGCCCTGCCATGCAAAGCCGAGCGATCGGCTTCGTAGACCCGGCGGTGGGCGCAGGTCGATCTCGCGCTGCACCTTGCGCGCGCCGTTGCGCGTGCCACTGCGCGTGCTGGCGTAGATCGGCGACGCAGCCAGCAGCCAGAAGGCCGCGGCAAGCACCACCAGCGCCGAGCGTTGGAAGCCCACGCATCGACCTATGCCGAAAGGATCTGCGCCCGCGCAAGTTTTCGGCGAGATATGCTGCCGCGCATGCGGCTCCCGGCATCATTCCGATCCACGCACACGCTCGCGTGCGGCTTGCTTGCGTGCGGCTTGCTCGCGTGCGCGACCACGTCGGCACCGCTCGCCGGCCAGCGCGACGAGCCCGCAACCGCGCAGCCCAACTCGAACGATCCCAAGGCGACGGACGACGCGCCGAGCGCGAGCGATCCCGCAACGCTGCGGGTGCTCGAGTCACAGGCAACGTTTGCGGATCTGGTGCGGCTCGCGCGCAGCCTTGGCCATGGCACCGCCGCTGCGTC
This sequence comes from Sandaracinaceae bacterium, assembly GCA_043752225.1. GTDB lineage: Bacteria > Myxococcota_A > Polyangia > Polyangiales > JAFGIB01 > JAYUYY01. Next base: position 4,039 of record JAYUYY010000368.1, read on the forward strand.
GGACGCGGGCTGTTTGCTCGCGCGTGAGCAGACCGAGCGCGATGCGCATGTGCTGCGCGCGGATCTGATGCCCGCGCTCGAAGGCATGCCCGATCCGCCGACCGACTTGGCTGCGCGCATGCGCGAGCACGGCGGTGCGGTCGCGCTGCTGACCGCGTGGGGGGCAGCCGGTGATGCGCGCGCCGAGCTGATCTTCGCAGGCTTCACGACGTTCCCTGCGGCGAGCGCGAGCGGCCCATTCATGGTGCTGGCGCTGAGCGAAGACCAAGCGTTCATCCGTTACGGCGATGCGCCTGCGACGCAGAGCGCCGGCGTGCTCACGATCCCCGCAGCCGTCGCGCAGGTGCGCGAGCAGCTCGAACGCACGCACGGCACGCTCTTCGTCACCGCCAGCGCCAGCACGAAGCTCGCGGAGCTGCGCGCTGCGCTCGAGCCATTGCGCGCGGTTGAAAACGTCGGGCTGGCGGTGTTGTTGCCGGCCGGAACGAGCCTGCCCGCTCACGCTGCCGACGCATCCAGCTCGGAGCTGTGTCCGACCGGCTTGCCCGATCCAGGCGACGCGGACTTCGGTGATCTCACGCGTGAAGCGCTCGCGCCCGCGCTCGCGACGCTGCACGACGGCATCGCGCGCTGCCTTGGCTCACTGCGCAGCGCGGCGGCCCGAGTCGTCGTCGCGTTGCGCATCGATCCACTCGGCCGCGTGCAGCACGCGTGCATGCTCGATGCAGGCGGCGTCGATGCGCGGACCGTAGGCTGTCTGCTGCTCAGCGCGCGCGAGCTGCAAACGCCTGCGCCGAATCCGAGGGGCGTCGTGGATCTGCACTTACCGCTCGCGCTCGTCGCGGATGGCCCGCACGCGCAACGCGCGCTCTGCGATTGAGCGCTTATCTACAGCGCTGGCGCGCCGGAGCTACTCGAGCTTCTGCTTGATGATCTGATTGATCTCGCCGTGCGCTTTCTTGAACTCGTACCAAGCGCGCGCCATCGCTTGCAGGTGAGGCTTCGCGGCGGCTTCGTCGTACTCGAGCTCGGGATCGTCGAGGTAGACGATCAGCTCGCTGGTCGCGCTGCGCAGCTTGTTGCTGGCGTCGTGCAAGCGCTGAACCGGTGCCTCCAGATCGGGCGGCTCGATCAGCGTCTCGAGCGCAGGACCGACGGGCTCGAGCTCGGGCAAGCATGAGTCGCGCAGATGCACGCCGTACGCGCGACCGCGATGACTCGCGCGTCCACCGAGCTGAATGATCAAGTCGGTGTTGCTCTTCACGTCGCGCAGGTCTTCATCTTGCAGCGCGCAGCCCCAAAACTGATCGAACGCCGACTGCTTGAGGCCGTTGATCTGCTTGCCAAGGTCGCCGTAAACGCGCGCCTGATCCTCGCCGCCCATCAAGTACACGAGCCCGCCGAGCAGCGCGCAAGCCAAGAGACCCATGATTACGAGCGAGCCGGCCTTGCCCTTTTTGAGCGCGGCCTCGTCGTCGGCCATCGTTCCACGAAGCTCGATGGGGCGATCTGCTTCGGCCATAGGCGCAATCCTCAGGGTTCGTGAAGTTGCAGTCTCGGAGCCGACCCCGAACCGCGCAACGTCCCAGACGCGGGAGGCTCGCCGCTTCCAGTGGGCGAGCTTTCTCCCAGTAAGCTCGGGCCTTTACGGCTCGAGCCGAGCTGCAGCTGAGGGCCGTCTCCGAGGAACCCGCCCAAATCCATCGCTGTGTCTCCGGCGGGCGCTGCCACCGGACCAAACGCGTCCGCGCCCAGCATCTGGAGCAGCAACGTGCGCACCCGATCGCGCTGCTCGGGCGGCACGAGCGTGAGGACGCGCTTAGCCTGCTCGCGCATCGGCTCGGCCTGTCCCGCCGCGCGATAGAGCTGTGCGAGCAGGATGCGAGGCTGCGGGTCCTCGGGCTGGCGCTCGACCCCGCGCTCGGCTTGGACCAGCGCCTGCGCGGTCT
>JAYUYY010000369.1:0-5986 GCA_043752225.1 Sandaracinaceae bacterium
CGGCGCGCGCCGCGGCACGCCGCGCCACCACGTCGCGCTTCACGCGAGCGAGAACATCATCAGCGCCGCCCGCAGCGTGCGCGGGCGCAACGTCGGTGGGCACGTCGAACACGACCTCGGGGATGGCTTCGCTCGTACCGTTCGCATCATGCGCGGCGTTCGAGCCTTGCAGCGGAGCGTTGGCCGGCGCGGCAACCGTCGTGATTGGATGCGTCACGGGTGCGCTCGAAGGTGCACCGATCACGATCGCATAGATCACGCCTGCGGTGAGCAACGGCAGCGCGATCCATGGAAGCAGCTTCGCGCCCGTCGCCGCGGCACCGGCACCGGCACCGCTCGCCGCGACGCCTGCACCCTTGACGAGCCCTTGGGCCCAGTCAGGCGTCGGCGTACCCATCTGCACTTGCATCACGTGCCGAGCGAGACCGGCTTCGACGTCGTAGCCCGCATGAGCGGAGTGATCCGCGCGACCTGCGTCGAGCAAATCGCGCACGTAATCGGGCTGAGTCGTTTGACCCGCGTCGTCGAACGAATGCGAAGGATGCTTTTTCATGTCTCCGCTCTTCGCGCTCTTCGCAGACCCTGCGGTGGCTCGCTCTCGCGCTTGCCGTTGAGCTCAGCAGCCGCTTCCTGAAACGCTTTGCGAGCCGCTCTCAGGCGTGAGTACGCCGTGTCGACTGGAATGCCTAGACCCGCGGCGATCGATACGACCGTCTCGCCTTGAAGCTCTGCCATCACGAACACCGCGCGCTTGTCGTCATCGAGACGCTCGAGGCAGCGATCGAGAAGCTCGAGCCTTTGCTTATTATCGGCAGCTCGCTCCGGACCCATCGCGTCCGAGCCTGAGTTGCCCACGAGCTCATCGTTGGCTCGAACGAACGAACGCACTTGGCCTTTGCGACGGTGGCTGGTCGCAGCGCGCAACGCGATGTTGGCGAGGTACGTCGTGGGCTTCGCGGCCCCCGGCGTGTAGCCACCCAATCGATGCGCAACTAAGAAAACTTCCTGCATAACGTCGTCTAGATCCGATCGAGGAACGCCCATTCGAATTAGGAAGCTCGCTACGAACGAAGCGAACTGCCGAAAGAGATCGGCCGAGGTCAGATGGCCTTCAGCCTGCAATGCGGCGGGATCTCCTGCTCGCTTAATGCTTGGTTGTTCCCGATCCGTCATAGGCCGGTATCAAATTCTGCTGCACGCGCTGCATTCATGCGAGCGAGTCGCGCGCGGGCTTAGAAAACACGGAATATCAGGCCAACTCCGATCAACGCACCAGCAGCGGTCAGGTCGCGCGAGGGAGCAGTCGTACCTGTGGGGTCGACGGCGACAATCGTCCGATCTGCGAACGGAACGATCAAGTCCGCTGCTGCGGCGAGCGCAAGTCGGTTGACCAGCGAGACCTGAAACTCGAGCCCCGCACCGCCGGCCATCCACAGCGATGCCTGCTGCTCGGAGGGAGCAAAGCCGTGCCCGACCGTGCGAAAGCGTCCGGCCAAGATCGAGCCGCAGACCAGGAGCCGAAGCTCATCGATCAGCTCGAACGCAGCGCAGACATCGCCGCGACTGCTCCAAATGTCCACGTCGAACCGACCCGCGCCGGAGCCCACGCGCTGGTCGCTGACCGAGGCGTACACGGCTCCGAGGCGCAAATCGAGCCACGGTACGAAGCCGATTTCGGCGCGCGCTCCCACGCCCAATCCGACGTCCGTAAGCAGCCCGGAGCTCGACTGACCAAAAAGGGCTATCGCGGCGCGCAAGTACGCCGGCTGCGCTGGCTCGGGGTCCGCGAGCAGCTCCTCGTCGTCCTCGGGAAGCTCGGGCGCCGGACCGCCGCCCAGCAATGACGCATCGATCGCGAGCGCGATCGAGAGCGCGAGCGCGCTGTGCAGCTGATCGCAGTCGGTCGGCGCGTCATCGATCCGGCGCTCAGCCGGCTGACCATCGCCGCGATCGATCACGAACGTGACGCGTCGTGCATCGTCCGCGTCGCCGCGAACGTGCACCCGAATGCGCGCGTCGACTTTGGTCTGCTCGAGCCAACGCTCGACCCGCCGCACGAGCTTGTCCGCAGCGAGGCAAGTCGCTCCGGGCACGACATCGATCGCGGTGAGCAACGAGTGGCGAAACGCAGGCTCGGGCTCGACAGCTGCGTTCGCTGCGGTGACTGGCGCAGGCGCAAGCGCGGGCTCCTGCACGACTGGCCCCGCGGGCGCGATCGGCAGTTGCGCGGCAAGCGCGTTCGGCCAAGCGCACACCGCGGCCACAAAGAGCGCTGCTGCGCGCGAGTCGCGAAACATGCGCTGCGACCGGGCCGCGCGCTGCGCGCCAAACACAGGTCGGCGCGATACGGATCGCGCCACGGCGCGCGGGTAGACCTGCTCACCGTGACGGCGCACGCGCGCAGACTACAATGGCTCGAGTGGCCCTGGTGGACTTGCCGCACAACCCTCGATACGTCTCTTCGAATATGGGCGTCGTCCGACAGGGCTGGCAGACCGGCTCGATCGCGCTCGCGTGTTTGTGCGCGCTCGCATGCTCGGATGTGAAGCACTCGGTCGGGACGCTGAACGTGGCCTCGACCGCAGCCCGCTCGGGTGCCGGCGCGGGCGCGGCGCAGGCTGGGAGCGCAGGCGCTTCTTCGGGAACGGCCGGAACGGGCGCGGGAAGCGCAGTCCCGGTCGGTGGCGGTGGCGGTGGCACCGGCACGGACTTCGACGTGGATGCGGCGTTGCCCGAAGCGGTCCCGGAGTGTGCGGCGAACGCCGTGCCGAGCGTCGCCAAGCGGCTCGATCTCTACTTCATGGTCAGCGGCAACCTCGTGACGACGGTCACCGGCGTGGGCGCGAAGCTGACGAGCGGCATCTCCGAGTACGTCGACCGAGACAGCTCAGCCGGAGTCGGGCTCGGGCTCGACTTCTACGGATTCGACACCTGCGACTCCAGCGCGTACGCGCTGCCGGAAGCTCCCGTCGGCGTCGATCCGCTGCCTTCGAACGCAGACGCGATTCACCGGACGCTCGACAACAACGCGGTCTCTGCCGAGATCATTCCGCCTGCGCTCGCAGCTGCGCTCGAAGGCGCCGTCGCGTATTCGCGCTCGCGCGCGAACGTGAGACCGGGGCAAACCCAGCAAGCGGTCGTGCTCTTCTCCGATGGCTTCCTCGATCTGGCTTGCGCCTCGAGCTCGCGCTCGATGGCCGAGATCGCGGCAGCCGGTTTACCCGTCGGCGTACGGACGTTCATCGTCGAGCTCTCCGCGATCGCTTTGGACATTCCGCTCTTTCCGATCGGTATGCCTCTGGTCGCCCTCGATCCCGTGGCCGCGGCGGGTGGAACCGGCAGCGCGCGCACGATCGATCTCGTCCGCGACACCCCCTCCAACATCGCCGATCTCCTGGTGTCGATCCAACGCGACGCGCAGCCGTGCGATTACACGCTGCCCGACGGCACGACGTGGGGCGACGCGCAGCTCGCGATCGACACCGGCGCAGGGCCGCGCCCGCTCACGATGCTCGATGACGTCTCTGCGTGTGGACCGAGCGGTGGAGTGTTTCTCGATGAATCCAGCGGCACGCCCTGGGCACGCGCGTGTCCTGCCAGCTGCCAGGCGATTCGCGCGAGCGAGCGCAGCCCGGTCTGGTTAATCGGCTGCACCGCAGCGCAAATGCCGTGACGCGCGCTGACCTTTTTTAGCTATACCGCGATCGACATGCCTTCGGCGCTATCGCCGAGGATCTCGAACGCTGCGCGGTGCGCCGAGCGCAACACGCGCTCCGGTCTTCCGGGACGCTGCACGCGCAGCTCGCAGCTCGCGAGCTTGGTGTTGAGACAGATCTTGTCGGGGCCGACCGGGTTGCCGTAGCGCAGGGCGACGAAATGCGCGGGCTCCGCGCGGAGCGTGGCGCGCAGCCGTGCGCCGTCTGCTGCGGTCTCGAAATTCCATTCGAGGCCTTCGCGAGTCGCGCGCGCCCTGAGCGCGATCGGGATGCGATTGAAGCGCAGCTCTTCGCCATCGAGGCGCAGCACTGCAACCGTCATCTTCGGTGTCCAGATCGGGCCGAAGCGAAGTTGGGCGGTCGCGCATTCGAGCAGCGCCGTAGGCTCCTCGTCGAAGCCGACGACCTGGCCCCACGCATATCGATCGGTGTGCCGCGAGCCCCAGTTGTGATTCTGGCTGCCGACCCAACCATCGACGTCGAGCACGCGACCGTCGACATCGAACGCGCCGCGGAACAACGCGTGCGGCGCGCTCACCAAGCTCTTGGCTTTAGGAAAGGTTCCTGTGTAGAGCTCATGCGGCAAGAGCAAGAGCGGCGAGGCGGTCGCTTCGTAGTCGAGCGTCCACGACACGCAGCGCTCGGCAGTTCGCGCGCTGCCTCGCAAGCTGCCGTGCTCGAAGCTCGCGCCGCCGATGCGCAACGACAAGCGATGCCGATCGAGCACCGCGCTCGCCAAAGGGTGAGTCTCTTTGACCGCGGTGACGCGATTGGTCTCGCCGTCGAACACGATCGCCCAAAGCTCGGCTACGGCCGCTTCGCTTCGGCCGGCAGGCACCAGCAGCGTGTAGCGAACCCAAAACGCCAGCGGGCGCTCGGGATGATTCGCGCGCACGAAAAAGCTCTCGTAGTGGCCCGTACGCCCGTCCGCGCGCTCGAGCATGCGCACGGCATTGCAGCCGGTGCGCGTCGAAAGGTCGTGCGTCATCGCGGCGAGGGTACCCGCAACCGCAGCGGCATGCTGGTGTCTTGGCTCGGGAGGGAACTTGCCAAGCGGCCGCCTCACGGCCAAAGCTCCGCGCTTGCTTGGGGAGGTCTCGGCGATGGCGCCGTTTGTCGTACGACGTTCCGAACGGATCGATTACCGGGTGCCGGTCACGTTGTTCGCGGTGCGCGACAATGTCGCACCGGTGATCGTGCGTTCGATCGATGTCAGCGAGGGCGGCATGCGCGTGTTCGCGCCGAGCTCGCTGTCGGTGCCGGTCGGAGCAACCGTGCGTTGCGAGCTCACGCTCGACGGACGCAGCGCGATGCTCGAGGGCACAGTCGCGTGGCTCGCCGATCACAGCGCCGCGGAAGCGAGCCACGACGAGCTCGATGACGCCGAGCAAAGCCGCGCAGACCTCGCGCAAGACGCGACGCCCAGGCTCGGAATGGGTATTCGCTTCGAGACGCTGAGCCGCGAGGATACCGGCGTGCTGCGCCATTTGGTCGCGCGCGCGACCGAAGGCTACATGCCGGCTGAGCTCGATCTTTCGGGCGTGCGCGCAAAGGTCGCAGCGCGCGCAGTGCCGACCGCGACGGGCGCGCGCATCTCCGCTTCACTCCCGTGGTTGCGCAGAGGCGCGAGCGTCGGCGTTCGCTTCGTCGGTGCTCCCGCAGACGTGCACGGGCGGATCGCGGACGCGGTGCTGCAGGAGATGCCGACCGGCGGTCGACGCCTGCAGATCGAAGTCGAAGCCGATGCGCCCACGCGCGAGCGCCGCAACACCCAGTACGGCGATGCGCTCGACTTCGAGCGACCGCGGATCATCGAGAGCGACGGTGCGCATGCGTCGCGGCTCTCGCTCGAGCCTCCACCGGAACGGCCGCGCGCGTGGCTCGCGTTGTTTGCAGGCGTGGTGCTTGGGTCTGCGGTGACGTTCGCAGGCATGGCGTTGTGGCCCGCAACATCTTCGCTGCTGCGCGCGCGCAGCGACGCGCACGGCGCGAAAACGCAGGAGCGGATCGAAGCCGCGCAACCGATCGACGTCGAGCGCGCGCAACCGCCCGCGGCTCCACAACCGATCGAGATCGAGCGCGCGCAGACGATCGAAGCAACCGCAGCAACCGCAGCAACGCAGAAGATCGAAGCAACGCAGCCGCTCGCGCCGCAACCATCGTTCCTCATGCAGCCGACTCTCGAAACGCTCGGCGCAACTTCGATCGTTCGCATTCCGTTTCACGGATCTCTGACCAAGATGATCGTGCGCGTGTGGGCTGAGCCGTAC
>JAYUYY010000370.1:0-5983 GCA_043752225.1 Sandaracinaceae bacterium
TGTAGCCGCGCAGCGCTCGATCTCAGCGAAGAGCTGCTCGGCAAGGCCGGCATCGCGATCGACTTCGACAAGCCGCGCTGGGAGATGACCGCGATCGAAGCCGAGCTCGTGCGGATGGAAGCGGACTGGGAAGCGGCGCGGTTGCTCGTGCTGCGCGCGGCGTGGCTCGCGGACAACGGCGAGCCGAACTCACTCGAGGCGAGCATGTGCAAAGCCAAGGCCGGCCGGGTCGGCAACCAGATCACGCTGCGCTGCGTCGAGCTGTGCGGCAGCGTCGGCTACTGCGAGAACGAGCTGCTCGAGAAGTGGGCGCGCGACTCGAAGATCTTAGACATCTTCGAGGGCACGCAGCAGATCCAGCAGCTGATCGTCGCGCGCCGCATCCTCGAAAAGAGCTCGGCCGAGCTCAAATAAGGGCTCATGCGCGCTTGGCGCGCTTCGGTTTCGGTTTAGCCGCAGCGTTGGACGGCATCAGGCCGTGCAGCAGCAAGTCCAAGTACTGCTCGATGAACGGCGCGATATCCATGCGCTCGTTCTTCTGCAGGAGCACCGACGTAATCGTGGAGCAACTGGCCATGAAGCTGGTCGCGACGATCTCGGGCAACACGTCGCGGCGCAGCTCACCGCTGGCTTGTCCGCGCCGCACGACGTCGACGATCAACGCGGCGAATTCGACGGCTTGAGGCTGCGCGTGCAGCTCCGCAGCGGGCGTGCGCAACATCTCGCGGAACATTGGGCCGAGCACCTCGTGTGACTTGGACCAGCGCGAGAGCACCCAGCGCGTCACGCGCTCGAGCTCTTCACGCGCGCTGCTCGCAGGCTCCGCGAGCATCGCGCGCAGCTCTTCGCCGAGCTGGCCGACCGACTCGAACATCAGCGCGGCCTTGGTCGGGAAGTGCAGGAAGAACGTGGCCTTTGCGACATCGGCCTCGTTGCAGATGTCTTCAATCGTCACGCCATCGAAGCCGCGCTTGGCGAATAGCTCCATCGCCGCGCGGTGAATCTCGCGCCGCGTCCGCTCCTTCTTGCGCAGCCGCCGCGACGGCGGCGCGTCCACGACGTCTTGCGCGCCTCGCGCGGCTCGCGCGGCTCGCGCGGCTCGCGCGGCCGGCGGGAGATCACTTTCGGATTGGGACTGTGCCATGCCTCACTTGACCCTAGTCCATTTATGGATATGAGTCTATTTATGGATCGGAGGCAATCGATGTCCCAGGTTTCCGGCACAGCACCCGCAGGCATGCCCGCGCGCTTTCGAGATCCTTCGCGACCCGAGCGCCTGAGCCTGGCCCAGCGCATCTACTACCGGGGCAACCCGACCCCGGAGCCCGAGCAAGGCTTGCTGCTCGGCAAGCTGACTCTCGAAGGCGATCCCCTGGCCGATGCGTTGGTCGAGCGCTGGGCTACGAGCTCCGGTGGCGTCGGCGCTGGGCGCAAGCAGCTCGATCGCGCGATCGAGCACGGCATCGGCGCGGTCGACGACGCACCCGCAGAGCTGATCGCGTTGTTCGAGCAGCTCGATCGCATTCCGCTCTGGCTCGATCGCGATCGCGTCGAAGTCGGCCGGCGCAGCGGCGCGCGTGTCGGCGCGGCTGGAAGCTACGTGCTCGGCTGCATGGCGCTGATGGGCGGCTACCGTTTTTCAGCGACCACCAAGCCGCTCGTTTTCACCGGCGCGCTCGAGCGCAAGACGACCCGGCGCTTGGAGGAGACCGCCAAGTACGTCTGCGATGTGTACGCGCCAGGCGGGCTCGATCGCTTCGGCCGCGGCTTTGCCTCGACGGTGCGCGTGCGCGTGATGCACGCGGTCGTGCGCCGCGCGGCGGCGAGCTCACCGCGCTGGCAGACCCATGAGTGGGGCTTGCCGATCAACCAAACCGACATGCTCGGCACCAACCTGCTCTTCTCGGTCGTGTACCTCACCGGCTTGCGCGCGATGGGCATGCGCTTCACGCGCAACGAAGGCGACGCGCTCGTGCACATGTGGCGCTACATCGGCTTTTTGATGGGCGTCGAAGAAGCGCTCCTGCCGGCGACCGAGATCGAAGGCCGACGCCTTGCGTACGCGATGTTTCGCAGCCAGCCGGGCGCGGACGATGACAGCCGCCGGCTCGCGAAAGCGCTGCGCGAAGCGCCCTACGCGCACGCACGCACGCAGCGCGAGAAGATCCTGATCGGGCTCGACGTGCGCTATCGCACCGGCCTCTCGCGCGCGCTGCTCGGCGATGCGATCGCCGACGAGCTCGGCTTGCCCAACGACGCGTGGAAGTACGCGATCGCGCTCACGACGCCGCCGGTCTTCGCGATGGAGACGTTGCGCACGCTCGTGCCCGGTCTCACCCACGTGGCCGTTCGCTTCGGCGAGCGCGCGCTCGAGCGCCTGAACGAACGCATCACGCAGCAAGAGCCGGTGCGCTTCGTACCCGAGGTGCCCGCAGCGCACGCAACAGCCCCCGCGCACGCCGTTCACGCGAGCTAGCGCGAGCTAGTACCAGACCGCGCCGCAGGTCAGCGTCGGCACGAACAGCGTGTGATCGGCCGTGTCTTGCGAGAAGCGCCCGACGAGCAAGCGCGCGTTGAACGCCAGCACCCACTCGTCGCTGAGCGGATAATCGTAACCGCCGCCGACAAAGATGCCGCCGCCGCCCGCATCCTGATTGCCGAGCGCGGCACCCGAGATCGCGAGCTGACCGATGCCGAGACCACCGAACATGTGGAAGCCATGGTGGGTCGGCTTGAAGTAGTAGTCCGCGAATCCCGAGATGAGCAGCAGGCTCACGCTGTTGAGGTCGACCGGTGTTCCGCCATTTTGCGAAACGGCGGGCGCGATCCCCCAGTCGACGAACAACATGCCGCCGACGACCAGCTTCGGCATGACGCCGTATCCGACCGCGCCCTCGAGCGCGAACGTGCCGGACGTGAGCGAAGCCGGGTTGCCCGCGTTGTCGCTGATCGAGTCCGCGAACAAGCCAAGACCCGCCGACGCGCGCACGTACCAACCGTGGCGCTCGGGTTGCCCGTTGAGGCGCGGAGCCGCCGCCTCCTCCACCGCAGGATCTTGCGCGGGATCGTCCGATGCAGGCTGCTCGTCGCCGAAGGCGCCTTCGTCGAGAGAATCGGGCTGCGCCATCATCGAGGCGTCGCTGTTCTTCGCGGTCTGCGCGGAGCTGGTCTGCTCGAGGATCTCGATCCGCTGCTCGACCTCGCGGCGATTCGTCGCGTTCGGATTCTTGTCGAGGTACATGCGAAACGCTTCGAGCGCCTCGCGATCCATGCGCAAACGATCGGCGGCTTGCCCGACGTTGTAGAGCAGCTCCGGCTTGCGGCTCAGCCGATACGAGAGATGCCAGTGCTCCCATGCTTCGCGAAAGCGCCCGTCTTCCCAGGCGACGCGGCCGGCTTGGAACTCTTCGCGGGCTTTCTTATCGGCCTGCTTGGGGCTGAGCGGGTCGGGCGCATCCGAGAGCGAAGGCGACTTCTTTTCGTCTGCTGCCAAAGTCTTGGCAGGTGCCTCATCGAGCTCGTCTTGAGCAGACGCGTCGACCGCTGCAAGTGCCTGACAGAAAGCCCACGCGGTCAGCAGCGAGAGCCAGAAAGCCGTGCGTTTCGAAGACCTAAGCCGCGCGTGTCCGTTCATGAGAGCGCCGCGATCCTACACCAATCGATCGGAAACGCGCTCAGAACGAATCGAGGTCGTCGGGCCGAAAGCCCACCGGGACATAAGCGGATACGCGACCGGTGCACGCTCGTGTGGGTCGCGAGCGCGCTGCGCCTCGGTGTACGGTCGCGCGCCATGAGGCTCCCCCGTTCGTCATCGTGCACGGCCCATCTCGCGAGCCGCGTCGCTCAGCAGGCTCTTGGCGGCGCGCTCGCGTGCGTTCTCGGCGCGTGCGCGAGCGCGCCGGCGGCTCCGATCGCGAATGGCGATCCGCGCGTTGTCGGCGGCGCCGCGTCCAACGGCGCGATCGAAATCCCTACCGTGATCCCGCGCGCGATCGCCAAGCGCCGGATCGTCGCCACGCACCTGCAAAACCCGCGCGGCATGCACCACGAGGGCAACACGTTGCTCGTGTCCGAAGCCGGCAACGGCGATCCCGCGAGCGCGCCGAGCGGAGGCCTCATCCAGTTGATCGACGCCAACGCCGACGGCGACTACCTCGACCAAGGCGAGCGACGCACGCTGCTCACCGGTCAGCCCTCGCGCAACATCTTCGATGTCGTGCGCCGCGACGAAGTGTTCGGGATGGCCGGCATGGATGCCGGCGATGGCGTGGTGATGGTCGCCCTCGCGTTCTTCGGCGGACCTTCGACGCTGTTCACGGTGAAGGGCGACGCGGTCGAGCCGTGGGGTCGCACGCACGGCAACATCAACGACGTCGCGTACGATCCGGGGCGCAAGCTCTGGTACGGCGCTTCGAGCACCACCGATGAGATCGTCCAGCTCTTGCCGGGCAACGGCTCGCAGCGCGTGCTCAAGCTCCCGACCCTCGCGAGCGGCCAGGACGCGGTGCCGGGCTATCTGCTGCACGATCCGGTCACCGGCGATCTGCTGGTGAGTCTTTTTTCGGGCTCCCCTGAAGGCGAAGAAGGCGGCGCGGGAACCGAGCTCGTGCCGCGCTCCGCAGCGATCGTCCGCGTCAGCCCAGATGCCAAGAGCTGGGCGCCCGTCATCACGGGCCTGACCGTCCCGACCGATTTAGTGGTCGGCGAGGATGGGTCGATCTACGTGCTGGAATTCTGCGATGCGTTCCTCGATCCGATCGCGACCCGCGAGGCGATGACGCAAACCGGTCATGGCGGATTTCGGCGCTTTTCGGGGCGTTTGTTGCGCATCGATCGCAAGAGCGGGGCGGTCGAGGTGCTCGCCGAGGGGCTCGATGCGCCCACCAATTTAGCGCGCGCTCCGGGCGGGCTCTACGTCGCGGAAGGCATGGGCACGCCCGGTCGCTTGATCCCGGGAGCTGACGGCCCGGTGCCGCTCGACGGCTTCATCGAGCTGATCGAGCTGCGGTAGCTCGGCAATAGTTCGGGAAGCGTCGCTCTATTCTCAAAGAGCTGCGCGAGCCCGATCTCAGCGCCGGACGGGGTCGCGGCTCTTGCTGGCTTTTCCAGCCACGGCTAAAAGACCGCCCGTGGCACGGAGGGACACACGCCGCCAAATCATTCTCGCTGCGGAACGACTGTTCGCGGAGCGCGGGCTTGCGGGCGTTTCGCTGCGCGAAATCAACGTCGCAGCGGGCCAGCGCAACACCTCCGCCGCCCACTATCACTTCGGATCGAAGGAAGCGTTGGTCGACGCGATCTTCGAGTTTCGCCGCAGTGAGATCGGCCGGCGCCGTGACGAGATCCTCGACGCGCTCGCTCGCGACGGCCGCATGAAGGATCCGCGCGCCTTGACCGCAGCGCTGGTCGAGCCGCTCGCGGCCGAGCTGCAGAGCGTCGAGCAGAGCTATTACCTGCCGTTCCTGGCGCACCTGTTCTTGCAATCGCCGCACGAGGTCGCGGACATCTTGCGCCGCCATCAGGCGGCTGAGCAGCGCTGGTCGCAGCTCTTCCAAGACGCGTTGCCCGAGCTGCCGCGCGAAGTGCTCTATCCGCGCCTCTACTTGATGGGCCGCCACGTCGTCGTCTCGTTGGCCGCGTATCAGCGCCGCGGCCTTCCGTCGTCCGGCCCGGACTACGAGCTGCACTTGGGCAACATGCTGGATTCGGTCGCCGGGTACATCGCGGCCACCGCATCGGCCGAGACCCTGCGCCTCGCCGGGGACAAGGCCGAGCGCCGCGTCGCCGCCGAGGCCGCCGCAAAAGTCGGCGCGTGAGCGGACGAGCCTCCGTTCGGCCACCAGACCTGGCTCCCCCTCGCGTTGGTTGCCCTTGGTTCGGGGCTCTGCTACTAGCCCGGACCCGCGCGGAAACCGGCCCGCTCACAGCTACGGAGAACCCAGCACATGGCTCGCGTTACCGTTGAAGATTGCCTCGAGCACGA
>JAYUYY010000371.1:0-5969 GCA_043752225.1 Sandaracinaceae bacterium
AGCGTTAGCACGCGCTCTGATAGGACGATGCGCGCTTGTAGACAGCGCTGTCGCGCCGGAGCTCCCCTCCGGGTCGCGTCATCGACAGCGCGGTCGCGCCGGAGCTTCCCTCCGGGTCGCGCCTCGGTCCTATGACTCAAGACTTCGTTCATCTGCACGTGCACTCGCAGTACTCGATGCTCGACAGCGCATTGCGCCTCGAGTCAATGGTCGAGCGCGCGAAGAGCCTGTCGATGCGCGCGCTCGCGCTCACCGACCACGGCAACATGTTCGGGGCGCTGCAGTTCTACAAAGCGTGCAAGGGCGCGGGCATCAAGCCGATCCTCGGCTGCGAAGTAAACCTTTGCCGCGACCACACCAATCAGCGCGGCCGCGATAGCCAGCACCTGGTGCTGCTCGCGAAGAGCCAGACCGGGTATCGCAACCTGGTGCGCTTGGTGAGCATGGGTTGGGTCGAAGGCTTGTCGCAGGGCATCCCGCGCATCGACTTCGATCAGCTCCTCGCGCATCGCGAAGGCATCGTCGGCCTATCGGCGTGCATGGGCGGCTACGTCGCGCAGCAGGTGCTCTTGCACGGCGAGCAAAAGGGCCGCGAGGCGATGGCCACGCTGCGCGATTGCCTAGAGCCAGGCGCGTTCTACATCGAGATGCAGGACCACGGCTTCATCGAGCAGAAGCCGCTCAACCAGATCCTGTATTCGTTGAGCCGCGAGCTGTCGCTGCCGATGGTGGCGAGCAACGACTGTCACTACCTCGAGAAGCAACACGCGCACGCGCAGATGGTGCTGCAGTGTGTCGCGGCCGGCGTGACCGTCACCGAGATGCAGCGCGGCCACCACGGCTCCGAGCAGCTCTACTTCAAGACGGCCGAAGAGATGGTCGCGCTCTTCGGCGACATGCCCGAAGCGCTGCGCGGCACGCTCGAGGTCGCGGAGATGTGCGCGGGGCAATGCAGCCCCGAGAGCAAGCCGATGCTCCCGCGCTTCCCGGTGCCCGATGGGCTCGATCCCGATTCGTACTTCCGTCGGCTCGCGCACGAAGGCCTCGATGGCCGCATCGCGCAGCTCACCTCGCTCGGCAAGAGCATCGATCGCAGCGCGTACGTCGCGCGGCTCGACATGGAGTGCGACGTCATCGTCGGGATGGGCTTCGCCGGCTACTTCCTGATCGTCCAGGACTTCATCAACTGGGCCAAGGAGCACGGCATCCCGGTCGGTCCAGGTCGCGGCTCGGGTGCTGGCTCGATCGTCGCGTACTCGATGCGCATCACCGATTTGGATCCGATCGCGCACGGCCTGCTGTTCGAGCGCTTCTTGAATCCAGAGCGCGTGTCGATGCCCGACTTCGACATCGACTTCTGCATGGACCGCCGCGACGAGGTCATCCAGTACGTCCGCAAGAAGTACGGCGACGCGAGCGTCGGTCAGATCGCGACCTTTCATTTGCTCAAGAGCAAGAGCGTCGTGCGCGACGTCGGCCGCGTGATGGGCATGACGCCGCAAGACGCCGGCCGGATCGCGACGCTCATCCCCGAGCCGGTGCAGGGCAAGAACGTCCCGATCGCCGAAGCGCTCAAGCAAGAGCCCAAGCTCAAGGCCGCGTACAACGACGAAGGCCAAGTCCGCGACCTGCTCGACACTGCGATGAGCCTCGAGAACCTGAACCGCCACGCCGGCATGCACGCAGCAGGCGTCGTGATCAGCGACGGGCCGCTTTGGGATCACGTGCCGGTGTTCTGTCCCGAGCCCGGGCTTTACGTCACGCAGTTCCACAAGGACGACGTCGAGTACGCGGGCCTGGTGAAGTTCGACTTCCTCGGCCTCAAGACCCTGACCACGCTCAAGATCGCGATCGACCTGATCAACAAGCGTCCGGACCGCGAGGGCAACCCGTTCGACCTCGACCGGATCGCGATGGACGACGCCGCGACGTACACGCTGCTGCAGTCGGGCGAGACCACTAACGTTTTCCAGCTCGAGTCGACCGGCATGCAGTCGCTGATCAAGCGCCTCAAGCCGGACACGTTCGAGGACATCGTCGCGCTGTGCGCGCTCTACCGACCGGGACCGCTCGGCTCGGGCATGGTCGAGGATTACGTCGAGGGCAAGCACGGCCGCAAGAAGGTCGAGTACCCGCACCCGAGCCTCGAGAGCTCGCTCAAAGAGACCTTCGGCGTGATGGTCTACCAAGAGCAGGTCATGCAGGCCGCGCGTGAGATGGCCGGCTACTCGCTCGGCGGCGCCGACTTGTTGCGCCGCGCGATGGGCAAGAAGAAAGCGGAGGAGATGGCCAAGCAGAAGGCCAGCTTCGTCGAGGGCTCGGTCAAGAACGGGCACATGGCCGAGGACGCCGAGCGCGTGTTCGAGCTGATGAGCTACTTCTCGGGCTACGGCTTCAACAAGTCGCACTCGGCTGCGTACGCGCTGATCGCCTACCAGTGCGCGTACTTGAAGGCGCACTACCCGGTCGAGTTCCTGTGCGCGACGATGAGCGCGGACAAAGAGAAGATCGAGAAGGTCGTGCGAACGGTCGCAGAGGCGCGCGGCATGGGCATCACCGTGCTCCCGCCGGACGTGAACGAGAGCGCGATCGACTTCACGGTTGTTTATTTGAGCTCGGCCGAGTCGAGTGTGGCCGCGGCGCCCAAGAGTGCCGCTTTGCAGAGCGCTCCGCGACCGATCGGCAAGAAAGGTCCGCCGCTCAAGCGCCGCGACGATCAGCCGATGGCGTTCGGCGGCAAGCTCTACGACCCGACCGGTCCGCGCATCCGCTTCGGGCTCGGCGCGGTGTAGGGCGTCGGCAGCGCGGCGCTCGAGGCGATCTTCGAGACGCGCCGCGGCAAGCTCGAGGAAGGCGCGGCTGCGGGAGCGGTCGCGGTGTCGGAGCCGTTCATCGACCTCTTCGACCTCGCGTCGCGCGTCGACCTGCGCCGAGTTAACAAGTCCGTGGTCGAAGCGCTGGTGCAGTGCGGCGCGTTCGACAGCTTGCACGAGCCGAGCACGGTCACCCGCGCGCGCGCCTTCACGGCGATCGACATGGCGATCGAGCGCGGCAAGAAGGCCAGCGCCGATCGCGAGAGCGGACAGACCGACTTGTTCGGGATGCTGAGCGCAGGCGGCGACCGCGGAAGCGTCGAAGCGCGACCGACGTTCCCCGAAGGCGCGAGCTGGGAGCGCAAAGAGCTGCTGCGTCGCGAGAAGGGAACGCTCGGCTTCTACATCTCCGGTCACCCGCTCGACGGCTACCGAGAAGAGCTGCGCAGATTCTGCGGTGAGACCAATACGACTACTGCAACCGACAAGCCGGACGGAACGCACGTCACGCTCGGCGGCATCGTCGAGGACCTGCGCGTGCGACCGATGCGCACGGGCGGCAAGATTGGTTTCTTCCAGCTCGAGGATCCCTACGGCCGTCTCGAGATCGTCGTGCGCGGCAAGGCGCTCGATCAGTACCTCGACGTGCTGCAGTCCGACTCGCCGATCCTCGTGATGGGCATCGTGCGCGAGGATCGCGACCGCAGCGGCAACACGCCGGAGGGCGAGCAGCCGCCCGGCACCGGCGAGATGCGCCTGGTGCTCGACAAGGCCGAGCTGATGGTCGAAGCGTTCCGCAGTCGCACGCGCTCGATCCGCGTGAAGGTCCGGCTCGCGCGCATCGACCACGACAAGCTGGTCGCGTTGCGCCGCACACTCGAAGACTTCCCGGGTTCGTGCCCCGTAACCCTTCAGCTGATCAGCGACGACGCGTGGAATGTGACGCTCGGCACCAAAAAGATCCTGGTCGACCCGAGCGAAGCGATGCTCACCCAACTCGAGCGCCTGTTCGGCGAGAAAGTCTGCGAGCTGAGGAGAAGAGGCACGCTCCGAGCGTGCTCGACGCTCCGACCACGGAGCACGAGCTGCTCACACGCGCAGGCGCGATCGCAGGGTGCACGATCGCGGAGCTCGCGCGGCGCGGTGCTGTCGACCTGCCGGCGGAACCGACGCGCGCCAAGGGCTTCGTCGGTCAGCTTGTGGAGCGCGCGCTGATCGGGCGCTCGGCCGGCAGCGCAGCGGGTCCTGACCTCGCCGATCTGGGAATCGAGCTCAAGACGATCCCACTCAGCCGCGACGGACGACCGCGCGAATCGACCTTCGTGTGCGTCGCGAACCTGAGCGAGCTGAGCGAGCTGAGCTGGGAACGATCGCCGGTGCGTCACAAGCTGCGCCGCGTGCTGTGGGTGCCGATCGAGTCGGAGCCCGCGCTGCGCTTCGCCGATCGCCGCATCGGTCGCGCGATCTTGTGGACGCCGACCGCTGATCAAGAGGCCGTGCTCGCCGCCGACTGGGACGAGCTGAGCGAGCGAATCGGCTCAGGCGAGGCGGAAACGATCACCGCGCATGTCGGTGTGTGGCTGCAGATGCGACCGAAGGCCGCGAACGCGCGCGTGCTCGGTGCGGCGCGCGACGGCGACGGCGTGCGGATGCGCGCGCATCCACGTGGCTTCTATCTAAGGAGCGATCCGACCGCCGCGATCGTGCGCGGTGCGCTGTAACCGTTTTCTTGCGTGCTCGTGCGAACGGCGCGAGCGTCGAGTGGGTTGCGATCGCGCGTTGAGTAAGCGCGCGTGCGAGCAGCAAGCACCTTTCGCCGAGTGCCGCGCAGCTTTTGCTCTTTGAGCGTCCGGCGACACGTGCAAAACCCGCGCGAGATGTGCACGTGGGCAGTCATGATGGCTGCTCACGCGCTTCGCGACGGCAACACGATCTCCGGACGCGACTCGATCGGACCATCTCGTAGATGGATCAGACCTTCAGCAGACGCCTTCGACACTTTTTGTTGCGTCACTGAAGGTGATCGATGCTTTCTGTTCGCGATATCGGCATGCTTGGTGCAGACACCGCGATTCGCGCAGACGTTGATGCGCAACACAGCCGGCGCGGCCGGCACGACGAAAACGTGGACGACCCAGCTGCTGCACACTTCTCGGACCCTGCGCGCGCAAGCGTGCAGAGGTCGAAGCTCGCAGCCCGGGAGCCAGCCGCAGCACGCGCTGCGTTAGTCACCGCCGTCGCACTCGTCTCACACGTCGGCGCCTCATACGGCGATCCCCAAGACCGCATCGCTTCGCGCGCAGGCTCGCGCGAGCTCGCGGCAAAAGTCTGGCGCACGGAGCAATCACCCCGTGCGCTGCTGGACAGGAGAACACATGAGCTCGACCTGGTTGGCTGCGGAGACGCTCGTCCGCAGGCCGAAGTCTTTCTTTAGCGACGAGCACCGCATCCTTGAGGGCGATGAGTTCTGGCGTCGCCTGCCCGGGTACCGAGAGATCGATGAGACCACGTTCCTCGATCACCGGTTCCAGGCAAAAGCATCGGTGACGCGCGTCGACCAGCTCCACTCGGTGCTGCGCGAGACTGTCTCCGATGCCTTCTATCAATCGGTGGAAGAGGCGCTGAACCGCGCGACGATGAGCATCCGGCTCTCGCCGTACGTGATCGCACTGATCGACTGGGAGAACGCCGAGCGCGACCCGATCCGGCGCCAGTTCCTACCGATGGCCTCGCAGCTGCTCGCCGATCACCCGATGGCGCGCATGGACTCGCTCAACGAGCGCCAGCACTCGCCGGTGCCGGGCCTCACGCACCGCTACCGCGACAAGGTGCTGTTCCTCACGCAGGACCGCTGCCCGGTCTACTGCCGCTTCTGCACCCGCAGCTACGCCGTCGGCAACGACTCCGGTGACATCGTCAAAGACACGATCAGCGCGCAGCGCGAGCGCTGGGACTTAGCGTTCCAGTACATGCGCGAGCATCCCGAGGTTGAGGACGTCGTGATCAGCGGCGGCGACAGCTACTCGCTGCGCGAGGACCAGCTGCGCCTGATCGGCAACACGCTGCTCGACATCCCGAACATTCGGCGCATGCGTTTCGCCACCAAGGGCTTGGCCGTGCTGCCGATGAAGGTGCTGACCGACGACGCCTGGTTCA
>JAYUYY010000372.1:0-5965 GCA_043752225.1 Sandaracinaceae bacterium
TCGGATTCAAGAGCGGCGCGACGAACCGCACGTTGCGCAGCTCGAGCGGCTGGTACACGCCGAAGACGCGCTCCGCCGACACCGCGGCGTGGCCGATCGCGATCAGCGCCATCAGTACGGTCGAGATGCTCACCGCGCTAAACACCCAGCGCTGGCGACCGCTCGCGGCGACCATCGCCGCGCTGAGCAACACGCTCGAGATCGCGCATGCTTTCACGAGCTCTTCGAGCGTCGCGCCCGGATCGCGTGTGAGCACGCACTGGGCGGGTTTTGCGAGGCCAAACAAGGCATGGGCCTCGCGCAGCCGCGCAGCGCTCAGCGGGCTCACGAGCTCGACCAGCCCGCAGGGCAGTGGCGCGAGCTGGAGCGCGGTGAGCGCGAGCGGGCCCAGCGCCACGGCGAGCAAGAGCCCGCGCGGTAGGTCAGTCGAGCGAACGCTAAGCAGCGCGAGCAGCAAGCACACGCCGGATGCGCAGGCCGTTCCGATCATCGCGCTCGGGTAGACGCCGCCGAGCCATTGCGGCGCGCCCACCAAGAGCACGCCGAGCGCGATCGGCGCTGCGCTGCGAGCGATGCCCGCGCGGCGCGTGCGACGCCCGGGCGGGATCGGCGGGCGCGAGCTCATGCGGAGCTGGGAGGCGCCCATGCCCGCATGCTACACAGCCGAGCTGCGTGTGGCATCACGAGTGTGAGGCCGTGACGATCCGACGCGTGTCGCCTCGCCATGCCGGCCTATGGCAGCTTTCGCATGCAAGCTCCGCGCACAAAAGCTCCGCGCATGAAATCACGCGTGCTGCTGGTTGCGGACTCGTTCGAGCAAGGGGCGAATGGAATTGCCCGTGTCGCGCGGTTGATGGCGCGTGTGCTCGCCGACGAGATCGCGCTCGGCCACGTCGAGGGCGAGGCCGTCGCGTTGCGCGGCGGCGGGGAAAGGCTCCCGATCGAGGTGCGCTCGATGCGCGGCTCGCGGATCAGGCTCGTGGCCGCGGTGCATCGCGCGGCGCTGACGCATAGCCATTTTCTCTACGATTTTACCGGGATTGCGCGCGCGCATCCGCGGATCGGCGCGCTGGCTCGGCCGTATCTGACCTGGATCCACGGCATCGAGGCCTGGGAAGACGCCGAGGAAAAGCGGCTCGCGCGAGCGCGCGGCGCGGACACGCTGCTCGCGAATAGCCAATACACGCTAGAGCGCGCGCAGGCCTCGCATCGCGGGCTCGAGCACGCCGAGGTCTGTTGGCTCGCGACCGAGCGCGACGACGCCGGCGATCCGAGCGAGTCACGAAATTCGCGTGCGCCGATCGTGACGATCCTCGCGAGGCTCGACGAAGGCGGCGGGTACAAAGGACATCGCGAGCTGATCGCGTGCCTGCCGGAGGTCCTCGCGCGTGTTCCCGATGCGCGGCTGCGCGTGATCGGGAAAGGGCCGGGGCGCGAGGTGATTGGCAAGCTCGTAGCCGACTCGCCGGTGCGCGCGCAGATCGACATGGTCGGCTTCGTGCCCGAGCACGCGCTTGGGCGCCTTTTCGCCGAGAGCGCGGTGCTCGCAATGCCGAGCCGCGGCGAAGGCTTCGGGCTTGCGTATGCCGAAGCGATGCGTCACGCCGTGCCGGTGATCGGCTCGGTGCACGACGCCGCACGCGAGGTAAACGTCTCGGGCGTCACCGGTTACAACGTCGATCTCGCGCAGCCCGGTGAGCTTGCAGCTCGGATCGTTGAGCTGCTCACGCAGCCTGAGCTCGCGCGTGCGATGGGCCGCGCGGCGCAAGCGCATTGGAGCGCGGAGCTGCGTTATTCGTGCTTTGCCGCGCGCTTTCGGCCGATTTTGCAGCGCTTTCTAACGCGCTAGCGTCAGCTGTTGCTCGCGGGCGCGGATGCGGCTTGCCGCGTCACGACGTGTCGGCCCAGCGCGAGCACGTCCATGCGCGTGCGCAGGAAGCAGTCGAGCGCTTCCTCGGGGCGGCACACCACCGGCTCGTTCTCGTTGAACGATGTGTTGAGCACCATCGGCACGCCGGTGAGGGTCGCGAGCTCGGAGATCAAGCGGTGGTAGAGCGGGTTGTGCGCCGCGGTGACGGTCTGCAAGCGACCCGAGCCATCGACGTGCGTGACCGCGGGGATCGCGGCGCGCTTCTCCGCGCGCACCTGGAAGACCTGCATCATGAACGGCACGTCGTGATCCTGCTCGAACCAGTCGCGCACCGCCTCGCGCAAGACCGAAGGCGCGAACGGGCGAAACGACTCGCGGCGTTTGATCTTGAGGTTGAGCACGTCCTTCATGTCCGCGCGGCGCGGGTCACACAGGATCGAGCGGTTGCCGAGCGCGCGCGGGCCCCATTCCATACGGCCTTGAAACCAGCCGACGACGGCGCCATCCGCGATCCGAGCCGCGATGTCCTTGCAGAGCGCGGCGTCGTCTTCGAAGAGCGTGAGCGTACAACCCGAGCTCTCGATTTCGGCTCGCCGCGCTTCGAGCAACGCTGCGATCTGCGGCTCGTCGAAGCCCGGTCCGAAGTACGCGTGCGGCATCTGGCCGCGCGGGACGACGGGCTCTTTGCCCTTCGCGATTACGAACGCTGC
Source organism: Sandaracinaceae bacterium (assembly GCA_043752225.1). Taxonomy (GTDB): domain Bacteria; phylum Myxococcota_A; class Polyangia; order Polyangiales; family JAFGIB01; genus JAYUYY01. The sequence goes on from JAYUYY010000372.1 coordinate 2,581, forward strand.
GCCGATCGCGCCGCCAGCGTCACCAGCCGCGGATTGCACGTACACGCGGCGAAACGGCGTGCGCAGCGTGATCTTGCCGTTGGCCACCGAGTTCATGCCGCAGCCGCCCGCGACGCACACCGCGTCTCCGCCGTAGCGCTTGTGCAGGTGGAGCAGCAGATGAAAAAACGCTTCTTCATACATCGCTTGCGCCGAGCGAGCGAGGTCGCGATGGCGCTGCGTCAGCGGCTCGCTCGGATCGCGCGTCGGGCCGAGGAAGTCGACGAGCGCATCGCTGAACAGCGCGCCGACGCTCGGCGAGCCATCGGACCACGAGTACGCGATGCGCTCGCGGTGATGGCGGAAGTAGCGCAGCGCGAGCTCGAACGTGCCGTCGGATCGCAGCTCGACCAGGCGCCGCATCTCCGGCAAGTAACGCGGCTCGCCATACGGCGCGAGGCCCATCACTTTGTACTCATCACCATAGTGCGGGAAGCCGAGGAACTGCGTGATCGCTTGATAGAAGATGCCGAGCGAGTGCGGGAACAGCACGCGGCCGTCGACGCGCAGCGCCGGGCCATCGCCCAAGCCCCACGCAGCGCTCGCGAAGTCGCCGAAGCCGTCGACCGAGACCGTGACGGCGCGATCGAACGGCGAAACGTCGAAGCAGGACGACAAGTGCGCGAGGTGATGCTCGACGCGATGCACCTCGCCGCGGAAGCCCGCGCCGGGAAAACCGCGTTCGAGCTCCTCCGCCACCGACGCGCGCTTTTGCGCGTTGCGCAAGCGATCGAGCACGAGCTTGAGATCGGGGCGCTGCCGCACCGCGAACACGACTTTGCGCAACAGGTTCGCGCGCGGATCGCTATTGAGCGCGACGTGATCGACGGCGCTCAGCTGCACGCCCGCTTCAGCCAGGCAGTACCGAACCGCCTCGGTCGGAAAGCCCGCCCAATGTTTGATGCGCCGAAAGCGCTCCTCCTCCGCGGCCGCGACGAGCTTGCCGCCGACGACGATGCAGGCCGAGGAATCGCCGTGGTAGGCGTTGATGCCGAGGACGATGCTCAAGGGATTGGTTCCAGCGCGAGATGAAGGGGGAAGCGCGGCGTTCTACCTATAATATGAGCGCGTGCGCATCGCCATTCTCGATAGCCATCCGATCCAATATCACGTGCCCTGGTTTCGGGAGCTGAGTCAGCGCTGCGAGCTCACCGTGCTGTTCGCGCACCAGCAATCGAGCGAAGGGCAAGCGCGCGCGGGCTACGGCGTCGCGTTCGACTGGGACGTCGACCTCGCGAGCGGCTACGAGAGCCGCTATTTGCAGAACGTCGCGTCGGATCCCGGCGTGCATCACTTTCGCGGCTGTGACACGCCGGAGATCGCGAGCGTGATCCGCGAGGGGCGCTTCGACGCGGTAATCGTGACCGGCTGGTACTTGAAGACGTTTTGGCAGGCGGTGCTCGCGTGTCGCCGGGCACGCGTACCGGTGCTCGTGCGCGGCGACTCGCAGCTCGCGACGCCGCGCAATCCAGCGGTGCAGCTCGCCAAGGGGCTCGTGTATCCGCTGCTGCTGCGGAGCTTCGATGGCTTCTTGAGCGTGGGATCGCGCAACCGCGCGTACCTGACGCGCTTTGGGGTGCCTGCCTCGCGGATCTTCACCGTGCCGCACGTCGTCGATACGGAGCGCTTTGCGGCGGCCGCGACCGCCGAGGCGCGCGCCTGCGTGCGCGCACGGATCGGCGCAGGCGAGGGCGACCGGATCGCGCTGCAAGTCGGGCGGCTCGTGGCGTTCAAACGCCCGATGGATGTGCTGGAGGCGATCGCGCGCGCAGCCGAATCGGCGAAGCAGCGCGACATTCCGCAAACCGGATCGTGGATCGCAGCCTTTGCGGGCGCGGGGCCGCTCAGCGCGGAGATCGAGCAACTCGCGCGCGAGCTGAACGTCCGCGTGCACTTGTTCGGCTTCGTGAACCAGAGCGAGCTGCCGCAGATCTACGCAGCCGCCGACGTGTTGGTGCTGGCATCGGACGGCTCTGAGACCTGGGGGCTCGTGGTCAATGAGGCGATGGCCGCGGGCGTTCCAGCGATCGTGAGCGATGACGCCGGCTGCGCGCCCGACATGATCGACGAAGGGAACACGGGATACACCTACGCGCGCGGCGATGTACACGCGCTCGGCACCGAGCTGGGCCGCGTGATGCGGCTGCGCGGGCAGTCTGAGCTGCGCGGCGCGCTCGAGCGCAAGACCCGCGCGCACAGTCCGAGCGAAGCTGCGGAGGCGACGCTGCGCGCGGTCGAAAGCGTGCGGCGCGCACGGGGAGGAGCTTCGCCATGAAGATCCTGCACGTCGTGCCGACATACTTGCCGGCGACGCGCTACGGCGGGCCCATTCACTCGGTGCACGGCTTGTGTCGCGGGCTGGTCGAGCTCGGCCACGAGGTCGACGTGTTCACGACCAGCGTCGACGGCGACCGCGACTCTGAGGTCCTGCACGAGCAACCGGTGCTGCTCGACGGCGTGCGCGTGCACTACTTTCGCAGCCGCTTCGGACGCCGGCTGTACTGGGCGCCGAGCATGCAAAGCGCGCTCGAAGAGCGCATCGCGAGCTACGACCTCGTGCACGTGCACTCGGTCTTTCTGTGGCCGACGAACATGGCGGCGCGCGTGGCGCATGCGGCCGGCGTGCCGTGCATCGTGTCGCCGCGCGGCATGCTCGTGCCCGAGCTCGTGACCAAGAAGAGCTCGCTGATCAAGACCAGCTGGCTCACGCTGATCGAATCGACGACGCTGGCGCGAGCCGCGCATGTGCATGTGACGAGCGCGCAGGAGCTGCGCGATGCGCGGCGCTTGCCGCTGCCGCTGCCGTCGCCGTGCATCGTTCCAAACGGCGTAACCGGACCCGAGCTGGGCTTTGAAATCGAGGTCTCGACGCGGATCCGCGACTGCATCGCGGAGCAGCCGTACGTGCTCTTTCTCGGGCGCGTGCATTGGAAGAAAGGTTTGCCGCTGACCTTGCGCGCGCTCGCGGGCACGGCGCTGCGGCTCGTGATCTGCGGACCCGATGACGAGGGATTCACCGCTGAGCTGCAGCGCATCGCCGAGCAAGCGGGCGTCGCGCGCCAAGTGCGCTTCGAGCCGCCGGTCGCGGGCGCAGACAAGTGGGCGCTGTTGCGCGGCGCGCGCTGCGTCGTGCTCGCGTCGGACAACGAGAACTTCGGCAACGTCGTGCCGGAAGCGCTGTGGATGGGCACACCCGTCGTGATCTCCGATCAAACGGGCGCGAGCGACATCGTGATCGAGTCGGGCGCAGGCCTAGTGTGTGCGCGCGAGGAAAACGCGCTGCGCCGCGCGCTGGTCACGCTCTTCGCCGACTCGGAGGAGCGCCGCGCGATGGGCGCTGCCGGGC
>JAYUYY010000373.1:0-5954 GCA_043752225.1 Sandaracinaceae bacterium
CCCGACTTGGCAGCCCGGCCCGCGAGGCCTTGTCCCGTCGTCGTCGGTGTGGTCTCGGCCGGTGCTGCAGTGGTGCTCTCTGCACTGTCGACGAGGCGCTTCTGTTCATCGTGCATGAGCCACACGATGACGCGCTTGTAACCTCCCACCGCCGCGGTGCTCGCGCGCACCGCGCCCACGACATAAGTCAGGTTGAGGCTCTCGGAGAACTCGCGGCTCGCGTCGAGGATCTGGCGCAGGCGCACGGAATGCTCGCGCAGCGCGTCGTCGCGGGACGCCGCAACGCTCCTCGCTGCGCTGAGCGCGGCCACCATTTCGTTGAGTCCCTGCGCGAGCTCGGCGAGCTCGCGTGGTCCCACCGGGTCGGCGGTCGCTTCCAGCTCTCCGTCGCGAATGCGTCGGATGTGACGGAGCAACGCCGCCACCGGATCGACGATCGCTGCGCGCAGCGCGCGGTGCTGGCGCACGGCCAGAAAGAGAATCGTGCAGAAGGCCATGAGCTCGAGCAGAACTCGAGTGGTGACCAAGTTATTGAGGCGCTCGGCCAAGCGGTCTCGACGCTCGCTGAGCAGATGGGTGAACACGGCCTGCTCACGTCGATACAGGTCAAAGAGCATCTTGCCCTCGGACATCGACGGCGCCAGCGCTCCGGGGCGCGTGTCGGCGGCGACCTTGGCCCAGCGCTCGGACCATCGCTCTTCGGCCAGGCGCGTGCGCACCATCGCGGTGGCAAGACCAGCGGAAGGGACAGAGTCGACGTGTACGACCAGCATTTGCCTCGCGCGCGCGATCGCAGCACGACCCGCTTCGTAGGGCTCGAGGAAGCGGACGTCGCGCGTGAGGAGATATCCACGCAAGCCGACTTCCTGGTCGAGCATGGCCGCGAAGCTGTCGCTCTCATCGCGCATCGCGAGGTGGCTGCGTTCGAGCTCTGGGTTTACGATCGTCCAGCTGATCGCGTACAGGACCGCGGTCATTGCAGCCGCTCCGGCCACGATGCTCCCGAACACCACGAACGCGCCGCTGAGTTGCTGGGCGAGTGTGGATGCGGGGCGATCGGAGGGAAGGACTTTCATGCGCAGCCCAGGGGAGCTGCATGGGACGAGCCATCACCTATCGCGCAGCGTTTCGGCCGATAGCGTGGCCGCAGAGGTGTTTTTTCTCCTTCGCCAGGGCTTTTCGCCCTCAAGCGGCGGAGGCGTCTGCGCCAACAATGCCCGCGTCACTCGAGCTTGCGATCGCCTTTGTATTTGATCTCGAGATAGCGCTGATGCGTGGCCATCGTCTTGAGATCACCTTCGGCGATGCGGTGGTGTAGGTGCCCGATTTGCTCGTCGATCGTGCCGAGCGCTTCGACGAGCCGGCGCTCAGGGCTCGCCCCGCCGTGCAGCGGCTGCTGCTGAAGCGCGGGCGGGACCTTTTGATAGCCGTGGATCAGCTCGGGCAGCTCCTCACCGATCAAGCGCCGGTTCTGGACCGCTTCGAGCAGCTGTGGATCGAGGCCTTGTAGCTGCGGCGTAAGGGCTTCGAGCCGCAACGTGATCGCGTCCAGCTGCGAGCGTGCAGCGGAAGGGAGCATGAGCCGTTGTCCTTCGAGCCACTCTTCGGTGCGCGCGGGCAGCTCGGCGAGGCTCGCCTTGGCGATCGCGCGCGGCGTCGCTCGCCGGCCGTACGCGAAGTACAAGATCACCGCCCACGTCGCGATCACCGAGAGCGGAGCTGCGATTAAGCCTTCGACGCCGCGCGGACCGAACAGGAAACCCGCGGTGGTCATCGCGACCGTGATTACGATCGCCGTCGTGATCAACAATCCTGCGACCTTGGCCATCTTCACGAGCATGCGCCGGCCGCGGCGAACCTTGAGCATCAGCTGAGCATCGCGCTTGCCGCCGCCCTCCGACATGCGGATCAGGTCGTTTGCCAGCTCGAGAAAACGCTCAGGCTTTGACATGGCCGATTATTCCGTCAGCCGAAACGGCTCGCTGCCATCTTGGCCGGCCCCGAGCTCCTTCGCCTGTGCTGCACCTTCGGCGCGCGCGATGTATCCGTGCGACTTCTCGACCTCGGCGCTCAGCGACTCGACGGTGGTCTTCATGCTGCTCAGCGCGCGGACCTTGAACTCATCGATCGCGTCCATCGTGAGATAGATATTCTCGAATGCGCGCTTGAGCGTATCGATCGGGATCGTCGCCGACGCGGCCTGCTCGTGGATCGCGCCGCTCTGCTTCTGCAGCATCGCCGCCGTCGAGTCGATGATGTTGGCGGTGGTCGTGTTGAGCGCCGTGATCTGCTGCAGCACGAGCTTCTGGTTGGTGAGCGCTTCGGCGACCGTGACCGCCGTGCGCAGCGCTGCGACCGTCGTCGTGGAAGCGCGCTCCACGCCCTTCATCAGCTCGATGTTGTTCTTCTTCACCAAGTCGAGCGCGAGGTAGCCCTGCACCGAAACCGCCATCTGCGTCAGCAGATCGGTGGTGCGCTGGCGCACGTAGAAGAGCGCGCCCTCCTTCATCGCCTTGGACTTCAACGGATCGGTGACTTCGAGCTCGCCGGCTTTTTCCTCGAGCTGCGCATCGAGCGCTTTGGCGACGTGCACCATTTGCTCGAGCTTGCCCATCGAGGCCCAGAGCGCCTGGCGCTCGACATCGATCGCGGCGTTGTCCTTCATCAGCTCGTCTTTGCCGCTCTGCAGGCGCGCGAGGATCGAAGCGATCGCGGTCTGCGACGAGCGATAGCCGTCGAAGTAGTCGCGCAGCTTGTTGCCGAACGGCACGATGCCCAGCAGCTTCTTCGGCGCGAGCAAGTTGCCACGCTTGGCGGGATCGAGGTCTTCGACGGTTCGGCGCAGCGCAGCCAAGTCGGTGCCGACACCGGACTCGGTGCTCATGGCTTTCATCGGCCGCTCGAGGAATCGGTTCGAGTGGCCCGCCGCATCGGCGATCTCACGCCGGCCCATGCTGGTGAGCTGCTCGACCTTCTTGCCGAACGCCGGGCTGTTCGCATCGATCGCGACGAGCTCGATGACGAAGGCGCGCGCGCGCGAAGTGAGCTCGGTCTTTTGACTGTCGTCGAGCGGCACCAGCGCGGCCGCTTTTTCGACCGCAACCTTGGCTACGGGCGTCGGGGGAACCAGCACAAGCTCAGATTCGGTCGTCATCGCGCTCCAGTCGGCTTAGTCGCCAGATTTCGCTCGCAACATGCAAGGGAAGGGCGGGCCGATCAAGTCACGCGTTGCAGCGTAGGCGAGCGCGCGCAGCCGCGGTGCCTCCCTAGTAGCCCGCACCTCGGCGCGCATCTTTCCCGCGAGCGGTTGGAGCTAGAAGCGGATCGCAGGACCACCGCTCGCGACGCGCTTCGGCTCAGCGTTGCTGCGTTCCTCGCCGCCAGCGATCAAGAACAGCACAGTGCCGACCACCGCTGCGACCGCGCCGGCGCTGAATGCGACCGTTGAGATTGTGCCGTCGCGCTTCGCGCTCTCGAGCGCGTTCGCTTGATCCGCACCGCACACGCCATCCGGGCAGCGCGCCTCGAGATCGCTCTTCGCATCGGCTGCGGCGATGCCGAATCCCACGCCAAAGCCGAGCGCGACTGCCGAGACGGCCCAGCTGACGTACGCCGCCGTGCGATTCGGCGCGATGCTTCGCGCGCTGGTCGGCCGCGCCATCGAGCGATCGGTTGCGTCGCGAGGTGAACCTTCCTCGTACGTGATGTCCGCGGACTCGAGCGCCGGCTTCGCTGTTTCAATCTTATCGTCGCGAGCTTGGTCCCGAGCTTGGTCGCGAGCTCGCGGGTCCACATCGAGTCGGATGGCTACGCGCTGCGTTTCACCTTCACGAAGCACGACCACTGTCCGCTCGGGTCGGTAGCCATGAGCCGCGACTTCGATCACGTGCTCGCCGGGATCGGTCGGGCGCTCGGCGCCGATCAGCGCCGCAGGAACCGCTTGGCCATCGACGGTCACGAGCGCGTGGGCGACCGCTTCAGGGCTTACGTCGATCGTGAGCAGCGCGATCTTCGGCTTGGCTGCGTCGAGCGCGCGCTGCGCGCGTGCGTGCGCGTTGCGCAGCGCGGGCGAGGGCGCTGCAGGCAACGGCTCGCGTAGCACGCTGCGCAACAGCTCGGTCCCAGCGACGATCTGCCCTTGCTCGAGGTAACACTCGCCGAGTTGCTCGACCACGATCGGCGCGTGGTGCAGCGCTACGGCGCGCTCGAGCTTCGCGATCGCCTCGTCGCAATGCCCTGCGAGCGCGAGCTTCACGCCGTCGACTGCGAGCACACGTGCCGCTGCGATCGTGGAAGCATCGTCGGATGCGTTGCTCGACGCGCGCTCGGCGCGTGTTTGCGCGTGCGCGGGTGTCGGGCGCGTGACGATGATCGCGCAGGCGGCAAGAGCGATCGCTGCGCAGGTTTTGGGCGTGCAGATGCGGTGCAGCATCGCGGCACTTTGCGCGTGAAAGATCGCAAGCAACACCCGCAAGAATTTCGGATGGACGGAGCTGTTAACTTCGATCTAGAAGCTCACGCGAGATCTCATACCGGTTCCTGGGTGTGAAATATTTGTGCAATGCCAAATCATTTCTACCGATGTGTGGCTTTTTTGTTTTCGTTCTTTTTCAGCGCGGGATGCAATTCGATCCTAGGCCTGGACGAGCTGAGCGTCAGTGGTGAGCGCGACCTCGGTTTAGCCGGCGCGTGCGCGAGTCATCGCGAATGCAGCGAGCGCGTGGCCGAGGACGGCGGCGCTCCGCGAGCTTCGGTGTGCGTTCAGCCCGAAGGCCGTTGCGTCGAGCTGCTGACGGAAGACTGCACACGGATCACCGGCGACTATCTGAACGACACCGCGATCATCCTGGGCTCGCTGTTTTCCACGACCGGCCCTCAAGCGTCGACGAACTTGGAGCGCGAGCAAAGCGCGGTGCTCGCGATCGAGGAGATCAACGCAGCCGGTGGCATTCCAAGCGGCAGCACGTCCGCTACGGGACGACCGCTCGTGCTCGTCTCCTGCGATGAAGCGACCGACCTCGCGCGAGCGGCGACGCACCTCGTACACGAGCTGCGCGTCCCAGCGATCGTCGGTCCGAATACGAGCCAGGACACGTTGAGCCTCTCGACCTCGCACACGATCGCCGCCGGTACCGCGGTGTTGAGCCCGACGGCCGTGGCCTCGAGCATCGCAGACTTGGTCGATAACGACCTGACGTGGCTGATGGTGCCTTCGGACGTGCAACGCGCGCCGCTGATGATCGAGCAGATCGGCGTGATCGAGCAAATGCTGCGCGTCGACCGCGAAACCGATGTGCTCAAGCTCGGCGTGATCTTTCGAAACGATGCGCTCGGCACGGGTACGCGCGTCGCGTTGAGCTCGCTCGTCTTCAACGACAAGTCGCTCGCCGATCCGACGAACTTGGGCAGCTCGGTGCGCATCGATCCCTATGACTACAAGCAGGTCGATCAGAGCGAGCTCGTCGACGCCTACGTACAATTTGCGCCTGACATCATCGTGATCGCGGGGACCGCCGAGTCGGTCACCAACATCCTGCAGCCGCTCGAGGAGCGTTGGCAAAGCGCCGACGCATCCACGTCGAATCGCCCGTACTACGTGATGATCGATTCGGCGAAGGTCCCGGAGCTGCTCGCGGCGGTGCGAGATAACGACGACTTGCGTGCGCGCGTGCGCGGCACGGGTGTGACCCCCGAAGCGCGATCGGCGCCGGTCTACAACGCCTTTAAGGTCGACTACCAACAGCGATTTCCAGGCAGCCCGGCCAGCACCTCGGGCATGGGACCTTCCTATGATGCGAGCTACGCGATCGCCTACGCGCTGGCGGCGACGCATTCCGAGCCGGTGAGCGGCGCGAGCATCTCGCGCGGGCTGCGCAAGCTCTCCGGTGGCGCGGCGGTGATGGAGATCGGACCGACCAAGATCCTCGCGGCCTTTCAGCGGCTCGTTGCGGGCG
>JAYUYY010000374.1:0-5947 GCA_043752225.1 Sandaracinaceae bacterium
CGCTTCGAAGCCAGCCTGGGGAGCGTCTCCGAGCACGCCAAGCAGCGCTTCTACTGCGACAACTTTGTCGACCTGATGGGCCCAGCGCTTAACGGCTAAGGGATCCGCGCCCCCAACGGAGCACGAATCCCTTTCGCCGCGCACCACCCAAAACGAACTAGGGCTTGGTGACGGTCGAGCCCGCGATGTGAACCGCGGTCTGCGCGAGCAAGCGGCCGTTGATCGTCGCGCCGGTGCCGAGCGTGATCGCGGTCTGACACAGGATGATGCCCTCAGCGTGCGCGCCGGTGAGCAGATCCGCGGTGCCCGCGATCTGCCAAAAGATGTTCTTCGCTTGCGCACCACCGCTGAGCGTCATCTGCGTGTCGGCGCTCATCTCGAAGTCACCGCTGACCTGAAAGATCCAGACATCGTTCGGCCCGCCCGCGATCTCGATGTCCGTCGGCACGGTGACCGTCGAGGTCCACTTGTAGAGACCGGGCTCGAGCGTCAATCCACCGATCGCACCCGTGCGGAGATTCAAGAAGTCAGGCGTCGAGCGGCCCGCTGCATCGGTGTATGCGGTCTCCATGTCTGAGATCGCGGTCGTGAGCGTGTTCGGCGTCGGCGGATCATTGTTCGCCGCGAAGAGCTCGCCGACGACTTCAGGCGCCGTCCAATGGTCGCCTGCACGCGTGAGCTCGAAGCCCGTGATGTAGCTCGCCGCTGCGGGGCTAAGCGCGACATCGCCGGTAACCACCGACGTGGGCACGTTCGAGATCGCTGTCTTCGCGACGATCACATAGTTGCCTGCGGATCCGAGCAGCACCGGATCAGGTCCGATGCCGTCGACCGCGCCGTCCAAATCGATCACCGCACCATCGGAGCCCGCGTCGCTTCCGGAGTCGCCGCCGCTGCCCGAGCCGCCGTTGCCGGAATCGCCGCCGCTGCCCGACCTCCCGCTCTCGCCGCCGCTCCCGGAGCTGCCATCGCCGCCGCTACCCGCATCGCCTGCGTTGCCGTCGCTGCCGCTGCTACCGCCCCTTGCGCCACTTCCGCCGTTACCGGCTTCGTTGCTTACGCCGCCGTCGCTGTCCGCATCACCGCTGTCGGAGCACGCGACGCCAACCAACGCAAACGAAAGACATACCGCGGCGTGTGCCAAGAACGTTTGACGAGAAAATCTCATAGTGAGCCTCATATTAAGTTAAGCGCGATGAACCAAGCGACTTCATCGCGCGGTCATGTCGACGTTACTGGAATGCAACCCTTCATGAGTCCGCGAGTATTCGCAGGCGAAAGGCTGCGGGAACAATATAAGCACTGATCGCGAGCCGTGAGGGCACGCAACGAGAAAGGTCGACTTTATCTTCTTAACGGCTCTTTCCTGTGTCGGTCTCGTCTGCTTGTGGAGCTCACCAGGTCACAGCTGCGTCACTGCCTACGCAGTTGAGTTCGCGATTCAGGGCAATCCCGAGGGACGCGGCGCGCCGGGCACATCGCAGGCCTCACGCCACAGCGCTTCGAGCTGAGGTGGCAGCTCCACGGCGATCGCTTCGACCTCCTCGCCGCTCATCAGCAAGCGCAGCGAGCCGATCACGACGCGCACGAGCTCATCGGTCTGCGCGCTGTCGAGCTGAAGCTCCCGCGAAGCGTCTTCCAGATACTCGCTCAGGTCGCTGTCGCCGGTGCTCTCGTCCGGCTCCGCCGCGACCTCTTCGAGCAAAATGCGCAGGTCCGTCGGCAATCTGCGCTCCACGAATTCCTCCGCTTGATCTGCAGGCAAGCGACGCATCAACGCTCCGATCACGACGGCAAACGCTTCGGTCGCGGACAACGTTGCGGGCAGCGATTCGCTGCGCTCGATCTGCTCCAGCACGGAGTGGCCACCCTCTGGAACACCGGGCCTAACGTCCTTGGCCGACTTCGTGCGCTTGGCGATTTCCTGATCCGGTTGCGAACGGTTTTGCATGGCGCTGTGCTCCTTGGCCTCGACCTAAACATCGTCGCGCAAAGGCAAGTGCCGATCGCGCGACCGCTACGGAATGCCATTGCGGCCGTGCAGCAGGAACCCCGGGCGCTCCGTGAGTCGGTCGTAGTACGCCTCGACCGCGGAGAGCGTGGGCCGAATCATCGGCGTCGAGAGCCAGCGGTGCGTCGACAGCCCGAGGCACACATCCGCCAGCGTGAGCTCGCCACCGATCGCAAACGCGTTCGATCGCTCGAGCTGCCTGTCAAGAATCTCCATGTGGCGATTCCACTCGCGAACGCTCGTCGTGACCTCTGCCGGATCTGCGTACGCAGGGCTCTTGCGAACGAGCGCCATGAACGCGTACCGCCACGCGCTGTTCAGCGAAGTCGCTTGCCAATCCATCCACTGCTCGACGTGCGCGCGCGCTACGGGTTGCGACGGAAGCAGATCATGGCGCTCTCGAGGTATCGACAAATCGAGTTGGACTCCCAGAGCACGAGGTCCGCATCGAGGATGACCGGAACGAGCGCATTGGGGTTGAGCGCGAGGAACGCCGGATCGTGCGTGTCGCGAAAGCCGGAGCCCCACTCTTCCAGCTCGTAGCCCAGGTCGAGCTCGGCGCACGTCCACAAGACCTTGCGCACGTTGATGGACGCATCGCTTTCCTAGGATGCGCAGCATGAGATCCTCGCGCGGCTAAGGCTTCGCGGCGCAGGTGGTAATCAACTTCGAGAGCCCCGCAAGCGCCGATTCCGGCACCTCGTGCCCGCCATGAAATTCGACCCAATCGACGGCACAGCCTGCGGCGCGCAACAGATCGCGCAGCTCGACCGCGGCTTCGAAGGGCAAAAGGTCATCGCGACGCCCATGCGTTTGGAGCACAGGCAAACCCTTGCGAAGCGCCATGCGCGGCTCCCAGATCTGCCGGCATAGCAATGTGGTGGAGAGCAGCGCGAGCCCCGCGAGCGCTCGACCGCTGCGCAGCGCGACGTCGCACGACAGCATCGCGCCTTGTGAGAAGCCGCCGAGCACGATTCGATCGCCGCTCACGCCCAACGTTTTCTCCACGGCGTCGAGCAGCGCGATCAAGTGCTCGCGCGCAGCCTGCAACCCCTCGGGCTCCTGGCGCGACCGATCGCTGCGCTGACCGCGCGCGCGCTCCGCCTGCATCGCCATCAAGTCGAGCGGCCACCACGCGCGCCCGCCACCGAGCTCACGCGGCGCGAGCGGCGCTTCGGGAAACACGAAGCGCACGTCGCGCGGCACCTGCAGCACGCGCCACAGCGGCACGAGATCATCGCCACCCGCACCGAACCCATGCAGCAACACGACCACCGGTCCATCACCGCCGCCCTCGCGATCGGTTCCGCCCGTGATCCGTACATTGAGCTCCGCGATCTTCGTTGTCTGCACGCCGCATGGATACCACGCGGGCTGCGTGCGACGGCAGCGAAGGAATCGCGTAGTTTCGTTTGAAAGCCACCATGACAAGCGCATTGGCCTGCACGATCCGCGAGATTTCGGCAAGCTCGCGGCCGAGTCAGAGCGTGCGCTGGCGCTTCATGACTGCGGTGCCAGAGTGTCTCTGAACGCAACGTTCCATGGGAGCCAGCATGAACAAGGCATTCACCAAGGAAGACAACGAGCGCGAATCCTTCGTCGTCCCTGCGCGCGCCCCGCTGCCTGAGGGCAGCCCGAACTACGTGACTGCGCGCGGGCTCGCGTTGCTAGGCGATGAGCTCAAGCGCCTCGAGGGCGCGCGCGCCGCCGCGGAGACGATCGAGGATGACGACTCGCGACATCACCAAGTCTCGGTTTTGGCGGCGCGTGCCATGGAGCTGAGTGCGCGCATCGGTGCGGCGGTGCTCGTCGAACACCACGCTCCCTTCCCCGAAGAGGTTCGCTTCGGCGCAAAGGTTCGTGTGCGCGACGAAGAGCACGGCGAACGCGCCTATCAGATCGTCGGCGTCGATGAAGCGGATGCCGCGCACGGCCGCTATTCGTTCATGGCCCCGCTCTCGCGTGCGCTGCTCGGCAAGCGCATAGGCGATGTCGTGACGGTGCGAACGCCGCGCGGCGAAGAAGAAATCGAGCTACTGAGCATCGCGTACGATCCGGCGCCTACGCCCCAGACGTCGCACTGACAACGCACGGACAACGCACGCTGCTTACTTGCGGCCCTTCAGCTGGAGCTTTTGATGCAGCGCCTTCGACTGCGTGCGCTGTTGCGCGCGATGGCGTTGCGCTTGACCGCGATCGGCTTGGCGCGCGACGAACGCCTCTTCGCGCTGCAGCGTGCGAAACGCTTCGAAGCGCCCGGGCTCGATCTTCCCCGCCTCGAGCGCAGCGCGCACCGCGCAGCCGGGCTCTTTCTCGTGCGAGCAATCGGAGAACTTGCACTGGCCCGTGAGCGCGGTGATCTCCTCGAACGTGCGCTCGACTCCGCTGCCCTGCGAGGCTTCGTCGATCCACAAGCCGGCCTCTCGCACTCCCGGCGTGTCGATGACGAGCACGCCGCTCGGCGCACGAAAGAGCTGGCGCGCGCGCGAGGTGTGACGGCCGCGGCCATCTTCAGCGACCTCAGCGGTGGCCAAGAGCTCGACGCCGAGCCAACGATTCGCGAGTGTGGATTTTCCCGCGCCCGAGCTTCCTACCAATACGACGGTGCGGCCTTCACCTAAGTATGGGGTTAACGTCTCTAAGCCTGCGCCGGACTTTGCGCTGACCGGATGCACCGGCACGCCAGGCGCAGCGTTCGTCGCGCGCTCGATGTAAGGCGCGGGATCATCGACCGCATCGATCTTGTTCAGGATGATCACGGGCGTCGCGCCGCCGCCGTAGGCGAGCGCGAGCAAGCGTTCGAGGCGCCGTTCGTTGACCTCGCGATCGTGCAAGCGCGTGAGGCCGCAGACGATGAACGCCGTATCGACGTTGGCGGCCACGATCTGCTCGACCGTCGCCTTGCCGGCGGCTTTGCGGACGATGCAACTGCGGCGCGGCAGCACGTGCTCGATCACACGCTGGTTCGGATGCTCGGGATCGGCTTCCGTGCGCAGCACGACGAAGTCGCCGACCGCAGGACGCGCTTCGGTGCGCGCGTCGATCCCGTGGCGCAAGCGGCCGGCCATGCTCGCCCACGCATCGCTGACACCGTCATGCACGAGGAAGAGGCCGCGCTGCTCGGAGACGACGCGTGCGAGCGGCGCATCGAGCACGCCTGCTTCGCGCGCGACCGCTTCCCAACTCGCATCGAAGCCAAGCGTGTGCAGCGCTGCGTTCATCGTTCGCGCGAAGCTCTACACGAGGCGCCCGCGAGCGACAAGCCGCGCTTAAGCGGCACGCCCCCGCGCGCCTCGTTCGAGGCGGCGGGGGCGATGCCATTCTACGCAAGCTCTACTGCGCGGTCTTCGCGGTCGCGACCGCCTTGTCGCTCTGGCCGGCTGCGGGCTTCTTCGCGCTCGCGCTCTTCACGCCGGCCACGAGCTTATCGATTTCCGCGACGAAGCTGCGCATGTCGACCTGCAAGCCGTTGAGCTGCGTGCTCATGTTGCGGGTAATCCCAGCCATGCCGACCGCTTCGGCGATCTCACGCTCGGTCGCACCGGCGAGCTTCGCAAACTCGGTCTCCGCGATGACGCACGCCTCGCTCGGCACTTGCGATGCCACCGCGAGTGAGATGAGCGCCTTGTGCTTGGCCGATACGCGCGTGCTCGGGTTGAGCTTGAGCGCCTTCATCTCGAGCCACGCACCGGGCAGCGCCGACTCCGGGACGCGGCGCAAAAACTCAGGCAAGAGCACCGCTTCGTCGTATGCGAACACCGCGATGGGACGCTCGGCCGCGCGCTGCGCATGCGTCACCGCCGCGGGTAGATCGCCGGCTTTCAAGAAGTGGTGCGCAAGCTCTGCATCCGAGTGCCCCGTGCTCGCGCGCTGGCGCAGCGCATTCGCGACTTGCGCGTGCAGCCTCTGACTCGCGCTCGCCGCGAGCTCGAGCTC
>JAYUYY010000375.1:0-5946 GCA_043752225.1 Sandaracinaceae bacterium
CGGGCGCTTCGATCGCGGGCTCGGGCTCCACGATCGCAGGCTCTGCAGCTGCGCGCTTGGACGGCGCGGGCACGGCCACTGCAGGCGCCGGCGCGGGAATGACCTGCGCAGGCTCATCTGCGAAGAACGCCTGCACCACGAGCTTGGCCGCCGCTGCACCGCCGACCAACATTAGCAGCGCGGCCGCCGCGAGCACGATCGCGCGTGCAGCGGGATGCGAAACGATCGCATTGAGCTTGCTGACATGCGCAGCGGGCTCGATCGCGTTTGGCAAGTCTGAGGCATTGGCTGCAAGCGCGGCGTCGAGCGCGCTATCGAGCGCAGCTTCGACCATCGCGTTCGCGCGGTCCTTCGAGATCCGCGCCGCCGGACCGGGACGCGCGTCGAGCACCAAGCGCGCTTGCATGCTCTCGTGATCGTGATTGGTCATCGCGTGACCTCGCTCTTCGTAAGCTCGTCGCGCAGCTTCTCCATGCCCAGGCGCAGGCGTGAGCGCGCGGTCTCGAACGGGATGCGCAGCTCGGCTGCGAGCTCCGGCACGCTCAAGCCGACCACGTGATGCAGCACGATCGCTTCGCGTTGATCGCTCGGCAGCGCATCGAGGCAGCGCACCGTTTGACGGCGCATCGTGTGCTCGTCGGGTTGCTCGGCGTGCGAAGAGATCGCGCGCAGCTCCGGGGCGACGGCTTCGCGGTGGTGCAGATCGTTGCGACGCTGGCGCAGCTTGCGGAGCGTGAGCCGCACGGTGATGCGATCGACCCACGCGTTGAGCGAGCCTTCGTTGCGGTACGTGCGCAGCGACTTCAGGATCTCGCACAGCGCGAGCTGCGCGATGTCATCGACCTCGGAGTCGCCGCGGCACAGGTAGCGCACGAGGTTGCGCACGCGCGGCAGCAGCTCGACGAGCAGCGACTGCGCAGCCGCGCGATCGCCCTGGGCGGCGGCGTCGATCCGAGGATCGCGCACACGGCTGCTCTCTGGGCCGGGCAGAGCGCCGGGCTTGGCAGCAGGCGGATTGGGCGGATCGTTGTCGAACAAGACCACGTACATTCCTCTCGTAAGTGGGGGCCCTCGTCAAAGGAGGGTCAACAATCCGCGCTCAAACTTGGTGACCGCTCAAAACTGACCCGAAAGCAGCACGCCGGCGCGCGGCTGGAGCAGCGCAGCGGGTTTACGCTCGGTGCGACGGGTCGCGTCCAAGTACACGTCTTCGTAGGCATAACTGGGCGCGCCGGGTACGACTTCGAGCGCGCCTTGGAGCCGCAACGCGAGCGGTCCGAAGAGCCGCAGCGCGGCGCCTGCTTCGACGCCAAAGGCCGCGCTCCAGGCTGTGCCGCCTTGTGCGCTGCTGACCGTCGATAGGCGTGCGCGGGTGCTGCGTTCGATCGCGACCAGGCTGGTGGTGAGCGAGGCGTCGAGCGTCACGCGCGAGGACACATGCATGGGCAGACCCAAGAGCAAGACGCCCGCGTGACGGCGCAGCTCGATCGAGGTGCTCGAGTCTTCGAGCGTCGCGGGAAATCCCACGCTGAACGCGGCGCCGATGCGCACGCCGCCGAGATCGTGCAGCGCGCGCAAGCTGAGAGCGAAGGCCGGCTCGCCTGCGCCGATCGCCGCGATCTCGCCGCCAGCCAAAAGTAGCCATTTAGGAGGTGACGCATCCGCAGCTGCGCTCGCCGCGTCTTCGCTGCGCTGCGCGGCCGCGCTTGCCTCGCGCGCGTCGTTCACCGCTTGTGCTTTCGCGCGTGCCTCACGCTCGCGTTGCGCGAGCAGCGCGCGTGCGGTGGCTTCGCGCTGTGCTTTCTCCACTTGCAACGCCGCGAGGTCGACGAGCGCGCTGCGCACGACCAGCGCGATCGCTTCGAACGCGGCCGACTCGCCGAGCGTATCGCCCTCTGCATGCGTGACGTTCACCGCGCGCTGCTCGCGGGTCTTGCTGTCCGCGTGCCAGACCAGCACGTCATAAGCATCGCCGTGCTCGATCGCGATCACGGCATTCGCATGCGACGCGTGGGCCGCGTCTTCGAGCGCAGCGTCGCTGGTAACCTCGATCGCGTTCGCCGCCAGCTCGAGGCTGCAGGCGACGTCTTGGCTCTGCCCCGCGATCCGTCGCGCCAGCTCGGCGCTCTCCGGCCGCACCAATAAGGCGCGACAGGGCAGCGCGGCCGAGCCCTGCGCGAGCGCGCTCGGTGCGCCCCATCCGAGGACGAGCACGGCCGCACAAACACCCGCAAACCCACCGAAAAGCAGGCGCGCGCGCGTGTGACCCGATCGCCCCACAGGGTCGCCACTGAGCCGTTCGACCATGCCTTTCACTCGAGCTCTCGTGCCCGCTTTCTCGCGCCGCCGCGCCCTTGGGGGCTTTGCGAGCCTCACGGCTGCGCTGGTCGCAGCGCCCTTCTACCGCATGCTGGCCAGTCCCGAGCGCGCGCGCGCCCAGACGGCTCCTAAAGTCGCCAAGCGCATCATTTTCTGGTTCACGCCGAATGGCACCGTGCACCAGCACTGGCGACCGACCGGCAGCGGCGCGGACTTCGCGTTCCCCGCGGGCTCGATCTTGGAGCCGCTGGCGGCGCATCGCTCGCAGCTGCTCGTGCTCGACGGGCTCGACTTCGAGCGCGTGCGCGGCGGCAGCCACGAAGGCGGCATGGAGCACATGCTGACCGGCGGCGGCGCGCCGAGCCTCGATCAGTTCCTCGCCAGCCAGATCGGCGCCGCGACGCCGTTCGCATCGCTCGAGCTCGGCGTGCAGACCAGCGCGTGGGGCGCGGGCGTGCAGACGCGCATGTCTTACAACGACGCGCATACGTACGTGCATCCCGACGACGACCCGGTCGCTTCGTATCGTCGCATCTTCGGCGGAGCGCCGGCCGCGAGCGCGAGCGATCCGATGCCCGAGGTCGACGTCGCACAAGCGCGCCGCCGCAGCGTGCTCGACTTGGTGAAGGGCGAGCTAACCGGCTTGCAAAACGAGCTCGGCATGGACGAGCGGATCAAGCTCGAGGCGCACCTCGACGCGATCCGCACGCTCGAGCACCGGCTCGATGGCGCCGTCAGCGCGGTCGATTGCGGCGGGCTCGCCGCGCCGATGCTCGCCGACTCGAGGACCAACGAGCGCTTCCCCGAGGTCGGCGAGCTGCAGATGGATCTGTTGGTCGCGGCGGCGTCCTGCGATGTCAGCCGGGTCTTGTCCTTACAGTGGTCTCATACCGTTTCGCCCGCGATCCTCTCCTGGGCGGGCGTCGGAGAAGGCCATCACGAGCTGTCGCACAAAGACGACGGCAATACGCAGGGCGTCGCGGACTTCGTCGCGAGCGAGCGCTGGTTCGCCGAACAGTTCGCGCTCTTCCTCGACAAGCTCGCCGCCACGCAAGAGGCCGACGGCAGCGGCTCGTTGCTCGATACCAGCACAGTGGTCTGGGCTAAAGAGCTGGGCGACAGCCGCTTGCACGACTTCGCGTCGGTGCCATTCGTGATCGCGGGCGGCGGCAACGGTTACTTCGCGCCTGGGCGCTACGTGAAGTTTGCGAACGAGCCGCATCAGAAGCTGCTGGTCTCGCTCGCACACTCGGTCGGCGTCGAGATCGACAGCTTCGGCGTCGACGACATCACGGGACCTCTCTCGGGCCTTACAGGTTGATAGCCATGAGATCTCCTAAAGCAAATCTCATGGTTGTTTGCACGCTGCTCGTGCTCAGCGGCGCGTGCTCGGGGTCGGTCAGCGGGGGCGAAGATCGCAACCGGGCGAACGGTGGCGGCGCGGGCGCAAGCGGTGCGGATGGCGCAGGGGCAGGAGCGGGCGCGAGCGGAAGCAACGCAGGCGCAGGCAGCAACGGTGGCGCGGGCAATGGTCCGGTGGTCTGCGATGCGAGCCCCGTCGGCTTGCGCAGGTTGTGGCGGCTGACCGCGCGGCAATACGACAACACGATCCGCGATCTCTTTGGGTTGACTGGCAGTTGGGGCTCGACGTTCCCTGCGGACACCGTGGTGGATGGTTTCGCGAACAACGCCGATGCGCTGACGGTTTCACCTTTGCTCGCAGACAAGCTGCGCGAAGCCGCTGAAGACATCGCGAGCCAGGCGCAGCTCGCATCGCTCTCCAGCTGCGCGAGCACGCAAGTCGACGTGCGCTGCATGAACGAGCTGGTCGAGACGCTCGGAAAGCGCGTGTTTCGCCGCCCGCTCACGCAAGAAGAGGTCGATCGCTACGGCATGCTCGCCGCGACCGAGACGGCGTTTGAGAGCGGCGCACGCTTGGTGGTGACCGCGATGCTGCAATCGCCGCACTTCCTGTATCGCCGCGAGGTCGGCGCGTTGTCAGCCGACGCGCGCTACCTGCTCGACGACTACGAGGTCGCAAGCGAGCTCTCCTATCTGATGTGGCAGACCACGCCGAGCGAAGCGCTGCTCGCCAGCGCCGATGCGGGCGAGCTGCACACGCAAGAGCAGATCGAAGCCGCTGCGACCAGCATGCTGACCGACGAGAAGAGCCGGCCGATGGTGCGTGCGTTCGTGCTCGAGTGGCTCAGCCTTGATGCGATCCCGACCGTGCCGAAGGACACCGAGCGCTTCCCTGAGCTCACGACGGAGTTGCGCGCTTCGATGCTCGCGGAGGTCGAGCGCTTCGTCGACTACGTGATGTTCGAGCAAGACGGCTCGCTCACCACGCTGCTGACCGCACCGGTCACGTTCATCGACGAGCGCCTCGCAACGCTCTACGGCGCCGACATCTCGAACGCGCCTGCGGACGCGTCCGGCATGCACGAGGTGGTGCTCACCGGCCAAGAGCGCATCGGCATTCTCACGCTCGGCGGCGTGATGATGCGCCACGGCCGCAGCAACGATTCATCGCCGGTGCATCGCGGCCGGCTCGTGCGCGAGCGCTTCTTCTGCCAGATCCCGCCGCCACCACCGCCCGGCATCGTCGTGCAGCCGCCGCCCGATGATCCGACCAAGACCTCACGCGAGCGCTACGCCGCGCACTCGGAGAATCAGCCGTGCCTGGGCTGCCACGTAATGATGGATCCGATCGGCTTCTCGTTTGAGCGCTTTGACGGCATCGGCCGCTATCGCGACACCGAGAACGGCCAACCGATCGATGTCACCGGCGAAATCTTGCAGACCCCGAGCAGCGACAGGGCGTTCGAAGGCACGGCAGAGCTCGCGTCAGTGCTTGCTGAAAGCACGGATGTCTCGGAGTGCGTCACGCGCCAGTGGCTGCGCTTTGCGTACGGCATGAAGGAAGAGCCGGCGACGCGCTGCGTGACCGAGCCGCTAGTCGATGAGGTCACAAGTGATGGCGTCACGCTGCAAGCGTTGATCGCGGCGAGCGTGCGCAACCCGCAGCTGCGCGAGCGCGTGAGCCTCAACAATGCGCCGAGCGTCGCGCCGACGGATGGCGGCGTGATCGATCCGACGAGCGCGAGCGGCGATGCGGGGATCGTCGATCCCGACCCGATCGACCCCGAGCCGGACGCGAGCGTCGAGCCGGCGCCTACGCTCGGCTTGACGCTAGTCAACAACAACGACTATGGGACCGGCTACTGCCACACCTATGAGGTCACGAACAACGGCACCACGTCGCTCACGTGGGACGTACCGATTGAGTTGCAAGGCACGCTCACCCAGCACTGGGAGTCACTGGTCGATGGCGCGATGGGCGTGACCAGCGCGACCGGCACGGTCACCTTCACCGGCGTCTCTCACAACGCGACGCTCTCCACTGCCGCGAGCACGCAGTTCGGCTTCTGCGTCACGCGCTAAGACGGGGACGGATTTCGCTTTTTCGCTTTTGCTGCGAGGCCGGTGTGGGCCGATCGCTCCGCGGGCAAAAGCGAAAAAGCGAAATCCGTCCCCGCCAGCTCTCCCCGCCAGCTCGGCGTAGCAGCCGATCAGCTGGCGAACGCGTTTACGGCGTTGCGTTTCAGCACCGCGCCGAACGCTCTT